>NZ_JBFUMH010000006.1:0-107211 GCF_054049475.1 Microvirga sp. P5_D2
GCCCGACGCTGCTGATCACGGATCTGGCTTTGTGGAAGCCGGATCCTGAGACGAAGGAATTTACGGTAGTCTCGCTGCATCCAGGCGTCACCCGCGAGCAGGTTCAGGAAACCTGCGGCTGGAAGGTAAAGTTCTCCGTCAATCTGGAAGAGACGCCGCCGCCGACCGAACTCGAACTCGGCACGCTGCGCGAGTTGCAGGCCAGGACTGAGCGCGCCCATGGCGGCAAGAAGGGAAGCTGATATGACCGAGGCTTATATCTGCGCTTATGTGCGCACACCCATTGGCCGCTATGGCGGATCGCTCTCGAGTGTGCGCACGGATGACCTCGCCGCCGTTCCGCTGAAAGCTCTCATGGAGCGTCACGCAGGCATTGATTTCGAGGCTGTCGATGACGTGATCTATGGCTGCGCCAATCAGGCGGGCGAGGACAACCGCAACGTGGCGCGCATGGCCGTGCTGTTGGCGGGGCTGCCGGGCTCCATTCCGGGCACTACCATGAACCGCCTGTGCGGTTCCGGCATGGATGCCGTCATCGCCGCTGCTCGCGCCATCAAGGCCGGAGAGGCGGAACTGATGATCGCAGGCGGCGTGGAGTCGATGTCCCGCGCGCCTTTCGTCATGCCGAAAGCGGACACGGCTTTCTCCCGCAATGCCGAGATCTTCGATACCACCATCGGCTGGCGCTTCATCAATCCGCTGATGAAGCAACAATACGGCGTGGATTCCATGCCCGAGACGGGCGAGAATGTCGCGGCAGATTTCAATGTCTCCCGCGCGGATCAGGATGCCTTTGCCGTTCGCTCGCAGCAGAAGGCGGGAGCGGCGCAGGAGCGCGGACGCTTTGCTGAGGAGATCGTTCCTGTGACGATCCCGAAACGCAAGGGTGATCCGGTCGTGGTGGATCGCGACGAGCATCCGCGCGCCGATACCACGCTGGAGCAACTGGCGAAGCTCTCCACACCGTTTCGCAAGGACGGCACGGTGACGGCGGGCAATGCATCCGGCGTCAACGATGGCGCGGCTGCGCTCATCATTGCGTCGGAAGCTGCCATGCGCAAATACGGTTTGCAGCCGATTGCCCGCATCGTCGGCGGTGCGGCGGCGGGCGTGCCGCCGCGAATCATGGGCATCGGGCCGGCGCCCTCGACCAAGAAGCTGTGCGCGCGACTCGGGCTGAAGCCCTCGGATTTCGACGTGGTCGAGTTGAATGAAGCCTTCGCCAGCCAGGGCATCGCCGTTTTGCGCGAACTGGGGATCCCGGAGGATGCGCCTTATGTGAACCCGAATGGCGGCGCAATCGCGCTCGGCCATCCGCTCGGCATGTCGGGCGCGCGCATCACCGGCACGGCGGCGCTGGAGCTGAAGCTAAGAGCTAAGAAGCGCGCGCTCGCCACCATGTGCGTCGGTGTCGGGCAGGGCATCTCCGTTGCTCTCGAAGCCGTTTGATCGGGCGCAAGATGACTGAGGCGCTTCCATATCCGCTGCTCAACGCTCTCGTCGGTGACGAGGAGGTCGGGGCCTTGTTCTCGAACGAGGCGGAGCTTGCCGCCATGCTGCGCGTCGAGGTCGCCTTGGCGGATGCGCAAGCTGAGATTGGCTTGATCGGGCAGGATGCCGCCAATCAAATCCTGAAAGCGTCCGGCAGCTTCAAGCCGGATTGGTCGAAGCTTGCGGAAGGATTGGCGCAGGATGGCGTTGTCGTTCCGCAATTCGTCAAGCAGTTGCGCGCGACTGTCGGCGAGCTGCATGCCAAGGAGGTTCACCTCGGCGCGACCAGTCAGGACATTATCGACACGGCGCTTATCCTGCGTCTGAAGTCGATTATCGAGATCATCGATAGTCGGATCGACCGCCTGATCGAGACGCTTCACGCCATCAAGGCGCGCAACGGCTCGTTGCCGCTGATGGCGCATACGAGGATGCAGCAGGCGCTGCCTTTCACGGTAGCCGACAAGATCGACACATGGATGCAGCCTCTGGAGCGGCATAGGGAAGCCTTGCAGTCTCTCGCGCCGCGCTTGCTCGTCGTGCAGCTTGGTGGTCCTGTGGGAACCCGTGGCGAACTCCAGGGTCGCGGCGATGCGGTGGCCGACGCCATGGCAGAGCGGCTCGGCCTTGGCTATGCGCCGTCCTGGCATTCGCAGCGTGATCGTATCGGTGAGTTCTCCTCATTCCTCTCGCTTCTCTCGGGAACGCTTGGAAAGCTCGGGCAGGATATCGCGCTGATGGCCCAGAACGAAGTCGCCGAGGTGCGCCTTGCCAGCGGCGGCGGCTCATCCGCCATGCCGCATAAGTCGAATCCGGTTCCGGCCGAGGTGCTCGTCACGCTCTCGCGCTTCAATGCAGGCCTGCTGGGCACGCTTCATCAGGCGCTCGTGCATGAGAACGAACGATCAGGCGCAGCTTGGACTCTCGAATGGCTCGTGCTGCCGCAGATGGTGATCGCCACGGCAGCAGGATTGAAGAAGGCCGAGATCCTTCTCGGGCAGATCAGCTTCGTATCCTCTGCTACGGGAGAATAGAAGAGGCATGCCTCAAGCATCACCGACAATGACCGTGATCCTGCCGCTGCCTCCGCAATCTGGACAGGACCTGCCTTGCAGATTTCCGGACCCGTTACAGGTCGGGCAGATATCTTCTCCAGTTTGCTTGGCACCAGGGGCATCTTCATCACCCGGGTTCTTCCGTTCTTTGTCAGTCATTGAACGTCTCCCTCACAGAAGAACGCGGAGGCATCGTAGCGGTTCGGCCCTTGGAGCGAAAACCAGGCGATTGCGCCTTTGGGGAGCGGCATGAGCCGCTGAAGGGAAGGTTCAGGAATGCGCACCAAGGTCGCAATCATCGGCGCCGGGCCAGCCGGGCTTCTGTTGGGTCGCTTGCTGGAGCGCCAGGGGATCGACACCATCATCATCGAACGGCGCAGCGCCGATTACGTGCTCGGGCGCATCCGCGCGGGCGTGCTCGAGCAGGGCACCGTTGAGCTTTTGGAAAAGGCGGGCGTCAGCGAGCGCATGCATGCGGAAGGCCTCGTCCATGACGGCGTCGAGCTGTGTTTCGACGGCGACAAGCACCGCATCGATTTCCGCGAGCTGATCAGCCGGACGGTGATGGTCTATGGCCAGACTGAGGTGACACGCGACCTCATGCAGGCGCGAGGGGCTTCCGGCGCATTGACGATCTATGAGGCGGGGGATGTCTCGCTCCACGATTTCGACGGCGAGAGCCCCAAGGTGCGTTTCGTCAAGGATGGCGTCGCGCAGGAGATCGCGTGTGACTTCATCGCGGGCTGCGACGGCTATCATGGCGTGTCGCGCGCCAGTGTCCCGCAGGACGCGCTGAAAATCTTCGAACGGGTTTATCCTTTCGGGTGGCTCGGCGTTCTCGTGGACAAGCCGCCGGCGGCGGAGGAACTGGTTTATGCCCATCACGAGCGGGGCTTCGCGCTCTGCTCCATGCGTTCGCCCACCCGCAGCCGCTATTATGTGCAGGTCTCGACCGATGAGAAGGTCGAGGACTGGTCCGATGACCGCTTCTGGGACGAGCTGCGACGGCGGGTGGACCGGGAGACCGCCGAACATCTGGTCACTGGCCCCTCCATTGAGAAATCCATCGCACCTTTAAGAAGCTTCGTGGCCGAGCCCCTGCGGTTCGGGCACCTGTTCCTGGCGGGCGATGCGGCGCATATCGTGCCGCCCACCGGCGCCAAGGGACTGAATCTGGCTGCCAGCGATGTGGGCTGCCTCGCCGAGGCCCTGGTCGAATATTATGGCGAAAAGTCCTCCGCCGGGATCGATCATTACTCGGCCCGCGTGCTTGGGCGGGTCTGGAAGGCGGAACGGTTCTCCTGGTGGATGACCTCGATCCTCCACACGTTCCCGGATACGGACACCTTCGCCCGGCGGCTCCAGCGGGCGGAGTTCGACTATCTGGTCAGTTCCGATGCGGCAGCCCGGTCCCTGGCTGAAAACTATACGGGGCTTCCGTTTTAGGGCCATGGATGCCCGCGAAACGGTGTGAAAACCTGTTAAGACCAGTATGGACAGAAGGCGACCAATATGAGACCAGTTAGGGCGTGAACCCGACTGGCCTTACACCCCGCTTTCAATCGCTGTTCCAGGAATCGGCCCCCGGCTCTCGCTTCAACGAAGACGGGTTGGGCCATCGTGGCCGCTTTGCCTGGATCATCGACGGGGCGACGGGCCTCTCCAGCGAGCCGATGACGCCGGGGCCCACCGACGCCGCATGGCTTGCCGGGCAGATGGGGGAAAAGCTCGCCGAGCTGACGGGCAGGGATGGGAAGCTGGACCGCCTCCTGGGCCGCCTTGAGGCAGGCCTCCAGGGCACCTTCGGCGATGCCACAGCCCATATCGAAACCCTTCACGACAACCAGGCCCCTTCCGCCTGCCTCGGCCTCGTTGCCTTGAGGCGGGGCGAGGATGGGCTCGTTTTGGAGGGAGCCTTCCTGGGCGATGTGGTCGCCCTAGTGCCCTCGGAGGAAGGCATTGTCCGCTGGACCGATGAGCGGCTGGAGCCCTTGGAGCAAAAGACGCTGGCGATGCTCGGGACCCAGGCGCGCGAACCCGGTCATATTCCGGAGGCTGTCTGGGCGCAGATCCGTGAGAACCGGGGCATGCTCAACCGGCCCGACGGCTATTGGGTGGTGAGCCCGCGCCGCCCTTGGGCCGGGCAGGAACTGCGTTTCGAGGTGCCCATCGAGGCAGGCCAGCCGGTCGTGCTGGCGACAGACGGCTTCATGCGGCTCGTCGATGTTTTCGAAAAATATTCCGACGCGACTCTCCATGCCGCACTCGCTGCGGGCAGGGGAGCGGCGCTGATTCAGGAGTTGCGGGAGCTGGAGCGGGGCGACCTCATGGCAGGCGCTTATCCTCGTGTTAAAACCCACGATGACGCGACGGTACTCGTGATCGCAGCCGAACTATGAGGCTAAAACGAATTCCGTAAGGCGAGCCTTAAAAGGCGGCCTTGCGGTGGGAGGAACAGGACTTCAACAATGAGGGAACTTAAAATGAAACTGACCAGACGCATTGTGATGGGCGCTGCCGCCGGCAGCTTCCTGCTTTCGGCCGGAGCCGCCATGGCCCAGCAGACCGAGCTGACTTTCTGGAGCTGGCGCCAGGAAGACCGCGCCTTCTACCAGGACGCAATTAAGAAGTTCCAGGCGAAGGAGCCGAATATCTCGATCAAGTTCGAGACCTACGCGCCCGAGAACTACCAGACCATTCTCTCCACGGCGCTCGCCGCCGGCCGCGGCCCGGACGTGATCCAGGTTCGCGCCTATGGCAATCTGGAAACCATCGCGACCCCCGGCTACCTTCTCGCGCTCGACAAGAGCAACATGCCGGAGCTGGCGAACTTCCCCGAAGCCGCTCTCGCCGCCGAGACGCTGCGCTCCGACGGCAAGGTCTATGCGGTGCCTTTCGCCATGCAGGCCCAGCTCGTGGTCTACAACAAGAAGATCTTCAAGGATAACGGCCTGAACCCGCCGAAGACCTGGGACGAGCTGATGACGCTGGCCCAGGCCCTGAAGGCCAAGAATATCACGCCGTTCGGAAACGGCACGGCGACTGCCTGGCAGAACGAGACCATCGTCGGCGGCCTGCTCTCGTCCATGCTGACCAAGGAGTTCGAAGCCGACATCGTGTCCGGCAAGGCGAACTTCACCGATCCGCGTTTCGTGAACGCACTCACCAAGCTGAAGGATGTGAGCCAGTACTTCTCGCCGAACTTCACCGGCGTCGATTATCCGTCCTCGCAGCAGTTCTTCGTGGCTGGCCGCGCGGCCATGTTCGCCGGCGGTTCCTATGAGGTTGCGAACTTCAAGAACCAGAACCCCACGCTCGATCTCGGCGTGTTCCCGGCTCCCGTCCTGAAGTCGGGCGATCAGGCTCTCATCGCCACCTATTACGACGGTGGTTATGCGGTGAACGCGAAGTCCGAAAAGAAGGACGCCGCGCTCAAGTTCCTGCGCTTCCTCGCAACGCCCGAATACGGCACGGCCTTCACCAACACGCTGAAGAACCTGTCGCCGATCAAGGGCATCAAGATCGAGGACGCGATCACGCAGGAGGTGGCGAAGCTCGCCGAGAACTCCATGTCCTACCTGATGCTCGTGCGCTTCCGCTATCAGGAACCGAGCGGCTCGGTGCTGCTGCAGTCGAACGTGCAGAAGATGCTCGCCGGTCAGCAGACGCCTGAGCAGGCCGCTGCCGAGATCAACAAGGGCATCGCGACCTACTACAAGCCGTTCCAGAAGTAAGTCTTTAGACATGAAGGCGGCGGGTGAAACATCCGCCGCCTTTCCCGAAAGATCTTCCCATGCCCGTCTCGCCCAAACAGGCCCGCACGCTGAAGCATCGCAGCTGGGTGGCGTTTCTCGTCGTCCCGCCGATCGTCTTCATGTCGCTGTTCGTGGTCTATCCGATCCTGTCGGCCTTCGCTTACGCCTTCTATGAATGGCGCGGGCTGGCGCGTGGGGAGTTCGTGGGCKTTGCCAATTTCAAGGAAGTGCTGTTCGGCGCCACTATGGCGCCCACCGTGTGGAACGCCTTCCTGCACAATGTTTATGCGCTCGTAGCGCTCATGATCGTCCAGAACGGCGGCGGGTTCCTTCTCGCATGGCTGCTCTACAAGGAGCCTTTCGGCTTCCGCTTCCATCGCGTCGCGGTATTCGTGCCGGTGGTTTTGTCCACGATCATTGTCGGCTTTCTCTGGAAGCTGTTCCTGAACCCGAATTTCGGCATCATCAATCAGGCACTCTATACCCTCGGTCTCGATTCCTGGGCCAAGCCCTGGTTAGGGGATTCATCGACCGCGCTCGGCGCGCTGATCCTCGCCAATGCCTGGCACTTCGTCGGCTTCCCGGCGCTCGTCTATCTCGCCGGCATGCAGCGCATTCCGTCAGAGATCATCGAGGCGGCGCGGCTCGACGGCACGAGCGAGTGGCAGCTTTTGAAGAACATCGTGTGGCCGCTGGTGGCACCTAGCACGACCATTCTGTTCACGCTGCTCTTCATCGGCGCCTTCAACTGGTTCGAGATTCCTTACGTGATGGTCGGTCTCGACGGCTCGCCCTTCGGCACGACCGACGTGCTGGGCCTCGTCTTCTACCGCACGGCCTTCGGCAACCAGAGCGCCAGCATCCAGAACTTCGGCTTAGGGTCCGCGCTTGCCACGCTCATTTTCCTCTTCATCGTCGTCTTCGCATCGGCCCTGACCCTGTGGCTGCGCCGTCGGGAGATTCAGTTTTGATCGCCAAGGCCATTTCCCCCTCGTCGCGCCAGCCGATGTCCTTTGCGTTCCTCGCGCAGGTCATCCTGATCGCGAATTCCTTCATCATGCTCTACCCCGTCGTGGTGATGGTGCTGTCGGCCTTCAAGACAACGGGCGAGATCTTCGAGCATCCCTTCGCGCTGCCCGACTTCACGCAAGTCGGAAACTTCACGAAGGTTCTCGGCGAAACGGCGATGCCGACCTATTTCATGAACTCGATCCTCGTGACGAGCACGTCGATCCTGCTGATCCTCGTGCTCGGCACCATGGCGGGCTACGCGGTGGCGCGTTACGAGTCGCGCACCAATACCTTCATCCTGCTGTTCTTTCTCGCGGGTCTCATGCTGCCGCTGAAGCTCGCGGTCATTCCGCTCTTCATCCTGCTGCGTGATTTAGGATTGCTCGACAGCCGCTGGAGCCTCATCGTCACCTACACGGCCATCGGCCTGCCCTCGGCGGTGTTCATCATGGCTGGGTTCCTGCGCTCGCTGCCTGCGGAGCTTGAGGATGCGGCGCGCATCGACGGCGCGTCGGAGCCGCGCATCATGTGGTCCGTCATGCTGCCGCTGGCGCGTCCACCCATGGCGATTGCGGCGATTCAGAACGCGGTGCCGATCTGGAACGACTTCTTCTTCCCGCTCGTGTTCATTCAGACCGATGCGTACAAAACCCTGCCGCAGGGCCTCACCACCTTCATGGGTGAATACACCACCGATTGGGGCATGCTGTTCGCGGGCCTCACTATTGCTGCCGCGCCCATCACGCTTCTCTACATCGCCCTGTCACGCCAGTTCATTCAGGGCATGACGGCTGGCGCGGTGAAGTAACATGCTGATCCCGAAAGGCGCGCTCGTCGTTTCCTGCCAGGCCAGGGCGGACAATCCGCTCCATGGGCCGGTTTACATGTCCGCCATGGCGCTGGCGGCCGAGGCCGGGGGTGCGTTGGGCATTCGCGCGAACGGGGTTGAGGACATCGCGGCGATCCGCGCTGTCACAAAGCTTCCGATCATCGGCATCGCGAAGGTGTGGGACGACCGTTTTCCGGTCTACATCACGCCTGGCTTCGACGATGCCGTGCGGATTGCGAAGGCCGGAGCCGATATCATCGGCATCGACGCGACGCCGCGTCCGCGCAACGGCGATCCGGTCGAGCGTCTGATCGGCCGCATCCGCGCGGAACTTGGGCGGGAAGTCTTCGCCGACATCTCGACGCTGGACGAGGGCAGGGCCGCTCACGCCGCCGGCGCGACCTATGTGGCCACGACGCTGGCCGGATACACGGAAGAGACCGCCTCGCGCAAAGGCGATGGCCCTGATCTCGAATTGCTCTCCGCTCTTGTCGCCGCCGTCCCAGTGCCGGTTGTCGCGGAAGGGCGCTTCGACACGCCGGACCTCGTGGCGGAAGCCTTCAAACGCGGCGCGCATGCGGTGGTGGTCGGAACCTCGATCACCAATCCGCGCGAGATCACCAAAAAATTCGTCCAGGCGACAAAGCCATGGGCAGCTTGAAATCATGTGAGGCGCTCCTTGCGGGCCTGCCTGACACGGGGAGTGTATGATGGCGAATGTAGCAATCCGCGATATCCGGAAATCCTTCGGACAGGTCTCGATCATCAAGGGTGTCGATATCGACATTCAGGACGGCGAGTTCGTCATTCTCGTCGGCCCGTCGGGCTGCGGAAAATCGACCCTTCTGCGTATGATCGCGGGGCTTGAGGATATCAGTGGCGGCAACATCAGCATCGGATCGCGCGTCGTCAACGACGTGCCGCCGAAGGATCGCGACATCGCCATGGTGTTCCAGTCCTACGCGCTTTATCCGCATATGACCGTTGCCGAAAACATGGCGTTCTCGCTCAAGCTCAAGGGCGTGCCGCAGGCTGAGCAGAAGAAGCGCGTGGGCGATGCGGCGGCTTCGCTTGGGCTGACGCCTCTTCTCGACCGCTATCCGCGACAGCTCTCCGGCGGCCAGCGCCAGCGTGTCGCCATGGGCCGCGCCATCGTGCGCGATCCGCAGGTGTTTCTCTTCGACGAGCCGCTCTCCAATCTCGACGCCAAGCTGCGCGTCGCCATGCGGGCCGAGATCAAGGAACTCCACCAACGGCTCAAGACCACGACGATCTACGTGACGCACGACCAGATCGAGGCCATGACCATGGCCGACAAGATTGTCGTCATGCATGACGGCATCGTGGAGCAGATCGGCGCGCCGCTCGAACTCTACGACCGCCCGGCCAACCGCTTCGTGGCAGGCTTCATCGGCTCGCCGTCCATGAACTTCATCGATGGGCAATTGGGCGAGGGCGGCTTCGTTCTGCCGAGCGGGGCTGTTCTTCCGCTGGAGACGCGCCCCAACCTCTCGAACGGTGCCAAGCTCACCTACGGCATCCGTCCCGAGCATCTTCAGCTCGCCCCTGCCGGCACTCCCGGCGCCATCCCGGCCACGGTTTCAGTGCTGGAGCCGACCGGATCGGACACCACCTTGCTCGTGAAGGCCGAAGGCGGCGGCATGACCGTTGTCCTGCGGGACCGGGTTGCCCTGAAGCCGGGCGAGGCCGTGGCCCTGAAGCCCGCCGCCCATCAGGCTCATCTTTTCGATGAACAAGGCAAGCGCATCGCTTCTGCCTGAGGCAAACTGGCGTTATAACGGAAACGTGAAACCACCCGTGGCGTTCTCGGGTGTACCCATTACCATGGGCTTTTTCGAGGTGCCGCCGTGCTGATCCGTCGCCCCACCGATATCCTGCCGTCCGAGATTACCCCTCGGGATGTTTATCTCAACCGTCGTCAATGGATGACGGGCGCCGCCGGCCTTGCCCTTGTGGCAGCTTTTCCAGGAGCTTTGCAGGCCGCGCCCCTCAATGCGGGCAAGAGCACTTTCTCCACGGACGAGAAGCTCACGAGCCGCGAGGACGTGACCAGCTACAACAACTACTACGAGTTCGGCGTCGATAAGTCCGACCCGTCGAAGCACGCACACACGCTCAAAGCCTCTCCCTGGACGGTCAAGATCGACGGTCTGGTGTCAAAGCCGCAGGAGATCGGCATCGAGGACCTTATCAAGTCCTCGGCTCTGGAGGAGCGCATCTATCGCATGCGCTGCGTCGAGGGCTGGTCCATGGTGATCCCCTGGGTCGGCATTCCGCTGGCTGATATCATCAAACGGGCGGAGCCTTTGGGAACAGCCAAGTATGTGGCGTTCGAGACGGCTTATCGGGAGGAGGAGATGCCGGGCGTCAGGTCCGTATTCCCGGTCCTCGACTGGCCCTATACGGAAGGCCTACGTCTGGACGAGGCTATGCATCCCCTCGCCATTCTCGCGGTCGGGCTTTATGGCGAAACCCTGCCGAACCAGAACGGCGCGCCGATCCGCCTTGTGGTGCCGTGGAAATACGGCTTCAAGGGCATCAAGTCGATCACGCGGATCAGCTTCGTCGAGAAGCAGCCCGCGACGGCCTGGAACAAGCAGGCTCCCAACGAATACGGGTTCTACGCCAACGTGAATCCCAGTGTGGATCACCCGCGCTGGAGTCAGGCCACCGAGCGGCGGATCGGCGAGGGCGGGCTGTTCGTGAAGCGGCGTCCGACACTCATGTTCAACGGCTATGCGGAGCAGGTCGCAAGCCTCTATTCCGGCATGGATCTGCGGAAATCCTACTGATGGCAAGCAGAGCTTCCGTCGAGGGCGCGAAGAAGAGTTTCGCTCTGCCTCAGGTGCCGAAAATTCTGGTCTATATGGTCGGTTTCATCCCGGCCGTGTGGCTGTTCTATGCCGGCATCATGGATCAACTCGGCGCGGACCCCATGCGCTATCTGGAGCAGGCGCTGGGCTTGTGGGCGCTGCGCTTCCTCATCGCGACGCTGACCGTCACGCCTTTGCGCCAGCTCGTCGGCATCAACCTGCTGCGCTACCGGCGGGCCATCGGCCTTCTCGCGTTCTACTACGCGCTCCTGCATCTGACGACCTATCTGGTGCTCGATCAGGGGCTCGATTTCGGGCTCATCATCGCCGATATCATCAAGCGGCCCTACATCACCATCGGCATGGCGACCTTCGTGGTGCTCGTTCCGCTGGCAATCACCTCCAATAACGCCTCCATCCGACGTCTGGGCGGGCAGGCCTGGGCGAAGCTGCATCGTCTGGTCTATATCGCGGCCATCGGGGCGGCGCTCCATTTCATTCTGGTGGTGAAGTCCTGGCCCATGGAGCCCATGGTCTATGCGGCCATCATTGCGGTTCTTCTCGGCTACCGGCTGGTCCGTTCCATGATGAAAAAGCCATCATCCCGTCAAAGGCTTGCTTGAACGGCGCGTGGGCTTGAGTACGATGGCGAACCACGTGGAATCTTGAGGTCAGGCCCCATGCACGCAGCAATCCCCCAGCGCGGATCCGTCATGCGCGCCTTTGCTTTCGGTCTGGTTTTGAGCCTTGGCTCCCTGTCAGGAAT
This sequence comes from Microvirga sp. P5_D2, assembly GCF_054049475.1. Classification (NCBI taxonomy): domain Bacteria; kingdom Pseudomonadati; phylum Pseudomonadota; class Alphaproteobacteria; order Hyphomicrobiales; family Methylobacteriaceae; genus Microvirga; species Microvirga sp. P5_D2. The sequence goes on from NZ_JBFUMH010000006.1 coordinate 11,742, forward strand.
GGCCGCGCAGGCGAAGGACGTCACGGTCTTTGCAGCGGCCAGCCTGAAGAATGCTCTCGACGATGTCGCCGCCGCATGGACGCGCGAGACCGGCAAGAAGACTGTGATCTCCTATGCAGCCAGCAACGTGCTCGCCAAGCAGATCGAGGCCGGTGCACCTGCGGATGTCTTCTTCTCCGCCGATCTCGATTGGATGGATTATGTGGCATCCAAGAACCTGATCGATCCCAAGAGCCGCGTTCATCTTCTCGCGAATTCCCTGGTTCTCGTTGCGCCAAAGGATTCAAACGTTCAGGTCTCCTTGCAGCCGGGCGTCGATCTCGCAGTCATTCTCGGCTCCGGCCGTCTTGCCATGGGCAATGTGGATGCGGTGCCTGCGGGCAAATACGGCAAGGCCGGGCTCAAGCATCTGCGCGCTTGGGATGGCGTGAAGGACAAGGTCGCACAGGCCGATAACGTACGCGCGGCGTTGCTGCTCGTGTCGCGCGGCGAGGCGCCCCTCGGCATCGTCTACAAGACCGATGCGGTGTCCGATTCCAACGTGAAGGTCGTCGCGAGCTTCCCGGAAGAAAGCCACCCGCCCATCGTATATCCCGTTGCCCTGACCAAGGATGCAACGAGTGCTGATGCCACGGAGTTTCTTGCCTTCATGCGCTCCGTGAAGGCGAAGCCGTTTTTCGAGGGTCAGGGATTCGGCTTCACGGATAAGCCCGGCTCCGCCTCGTGATCGACTGGCTTTCTCCCGAGGAATGGACAGCCGTTCGCCTCAGCMTCAAGGTCGCTCTCACCGCGATGGCGGCAAGCCTCGTTCCCGGCATCGCCATCGCGTTTCTTCTGGAACGCGGACGCTTTTGGGGCAGGCAGGCACTCGATGTGATCGTGCATCTCCCCTTGGTTCTGCCGCCTGTCGTGGTGGGCTATTTTCTGCTGCTCGGTTTCGGGCGGCGCGGGCCTATCGGCGCGTTCCTCGCCGAGCAATTCGGTATCGTGCTGTCGTTCCGATGGACGGGTGCGGCGCTCGCCTGCGCGATCATGGGATTTCCCTTGCTCGTTCGCGCCATCCGCCTGTCCATCGAAGCGGTGGACCGCAGGCTCGAGGATGCGGCGGGCACCTTGGGCGCGCATCCGGCCTGGGTGTTTCTCGTGGTCACGCTGCCGCTGATCGCGCCCGGCATCATCGCGGGCATGGTTCTCTCCTTTGCCAAGGCCATGGGCGAGTTCGGCGCGACGATCACTTTCGTGTCCAACATCCCCGGTGAAACGCAAACCCTGCCAACCGCCATCTACACTTTCACGCAGGTGCCGGGAGGCGAGAGCGGCGCGTTGCGGCTGACATTGGTGTCCATCGTAATTTCCGTCGCGGCACTCTGGATGTCCGAATGGATGGCGCGTCGCGTCAGGTTCAAGGGTCCCGCGCGATGATCCTCGACGTGGATATCAGGCACAGCATCGGCAACTTCACTGTCGATGCGCGCTTCCAGTCGGAACGTGGCTTGACGGCTTTGTTCGGCCCATCCGGCTCCGGCAAGACCACCATCGTCAAAGCAATCGGCGGCCTGCTGCGGCCAACTCATGCACGCATTGCGGTGAAGGACCGTGTTCTCGTCGATACGGACCGAGACATCCTCGTTCCTAAACATAAGCGGCGCATCGGCTACGTGTTTCAGGAAGATCGCCTCTTCCCGCACCTGAATGTGCGCCACAACCTTCTGTTCGGCCGCTGGTTCACACCAAGCAGCGAACGTAAAGCCACTTTCGACAAGGTCGTGGAACTGCTCGGGATCGGTCATCTTCTCGACCGTTCGCCATCCACGTTGTCGGGCGGCGAGAAGCAGCGGGTCGCCATCGGGCGCGCGTTGCTGGCCGATCCGCAATTGCTGCTGATGGACGAGCCGCTGGCCTCCCTCGATGATGCCCGCAAGGCCGAGATCTATCCTTACATCGAGCGGCTTCGCGACGAGGGCGCGGTGCCGATCGTGCTCGTCAGCCACTCGGTCGCCGAGATCGCAAGGCTCGCCACTTCCGTCGTGGTGCTCGCAAACGGCCGTGTCACGGCATCGGGACCTGCCTCGGAGATACTTCGGCATACCAAMCTGTTTCCCCAATCGGGTCCGGCGGAGACGGGCGCGCTGATCGAAACGGAAGTGCTCCGGCACGAAGACGAATATGCGCTCACGGTGCTGCAAGCGAAGGCCGGCACACTCATGGTGCCCCGCCTCGATCTGCCGCCGGGCACGCGCGTGCGGGTGCGCCTTCGCGCCCGCGACATCATACTTTCGCTTGTGCCGCCAACGGACTCCAGCGCGCTCAATATCCTGCCCGGGACCATCACCGCCATCGGGGAGGCGCAGGGCGCCAGCATCGATGTGGAGCTCGATTGCGGCGGCGACAGCATTGTCGCGCGCATTACCCGCAAATCCCTGGAACGGCTCAGCTTGCGGCCGGGCTTGTCCGTGCATGCCGTCATCAAGAGCATCGCTTTCGACCCCGAGGCCCTTGGCAGGGGGCGGCTTGAGCATATGTGAACGAGGTCTTGCGCGCAGGACCGAGGCGTGTAGCCTGCCCGCCAACTTTTTCTTTCGAGAGATGCGATCATGAACGAACAATTCCGCACCCCGCCAGACGCGCAATCGCATGACGTGCTCCTCGACCGACTGGCGGAAGTTGCCGTGCGGGTCGGGCTTGGCCTCAAGCCGGGGCAGGAACTGGTCGTGACGGCACCGCTCGAGGCGCTCGGCCTCGTGCGCCGCATCACGGAACACGCCTACAAGGCCGGTGCCTCCCTGGTCTCGACCTTCTTCTCGGACGAGGAATCGACTCTTCTGCGCTATCGGCATAGCCGGGATGAAGGCTTCGACACCGCTTCCGCCTGGCTCTATGAGGGCATGGCGGCGGCCTACAAGAACGGCGCGGCGCGCCTCGCGATCGTCGGCGAGGACCCGTCCCTTCTCGCCAAGGAAGATCCCGAGAAAGTCTCCCGCACCAACCGCGCCCGCTCGAAGGCTTATATGCCTGCGCTCGGTCTCATCGCCGGTTTCGACATCAACTGGACCATCGTCGCCGCCGCAACGCCCTCCTGGGCCAAGGCGGTGTTCCCGGACGATCCTGAGGATGTGGCCGTCTCCAAGCTGTGGAGCGCAATCTTCGCAGCCTCGCGCGTGGATACGCCCGATCCGATTGCGGCTTGGGAAGCTCACAATGCCGGGCTGCAAACGCGCACGCGCATGCTGAACGAGAAGAACTACGCCGCGCTGCATTTTCGCGGGCCGGGCACGGACCTGCGCGTCGGCCTCGCCGAAGGCCACGAATGGAACGGCGGATCGACCAAGGCGAAGAACGGCGTGGTCTGCAACGCCAACATTCCCACCGAGGAAGTCTTCACCACGCCGCACAAGGATCGTGTGGATGGCACTGTGCGCAGCACGAAGCCGCTTTCCTACAACGGCACGCTCATCCAGGACATTCAGGTGAAGTTCGAGGGCGGCAGGATCATCGAGGCAAAAGCCCGCACCGGCGAAGAGGTGCTGAACAAGGTGCTCGAAACGGATGAGGGCGCGCGTCGCCTGGGTGAAGTGGCGCTCGTGCCGAATTCCTCGCCGATCTCGCAGAGCGGCCTTCTGTTCCTCAACACGCTCTTCGACGAGAACGCCTCGAGCCACATCGCGCTCGGCCAGGCCTACAGCAAGTGCATCCGCGACGGCGGCACGATGAGCGAGGACGAGCTGGCATCCCGTGGCTCGAACAAGAGCCTCATCCATATCGACTGGATGATCGGCTCCGATCAGGTGGATGTGGACGGGATTACCCAGGACGGCAGGCCTGAGCCGCTCATGCGCGGCGGCGAGTGGATCTCCGCATGAAAGAGCGGGACTCCAATTACGTTAAGTCAGTGGTCTTTTGCCGTTGTCCCATCCATAGCCTGCAAACAGGGCTTGACGTTCCGGGCTCGCGGCTGTGATCTAGCACAGGTATTAAAGAGGTAATCGGCCTTGGGAATCCAAGGCTAATGCCTCTCTGTGAGTAGGAATGATGTCGGATCACACAGCGAATCCCAAGGCCGCCAGCGAGCCTCTTCTGTCCGTTCGGTCCTTGTCGGTGGATTTTGGGACGAGTCAGGGGGCTTTCAGGGCGGTCAAGGATGTCAGCTTCGATGTGCAGCCTGGGAGAACCCTGGCCGTTGTAGGCGAATCGGGCTCCGGCAAATCCGTCACGTCCCTCGCCATCATGCGTCTCACCGATTACACAGGCGGACGCATCTCTGGCGGCGAGGTGCTGTTCAGGCCTTCCGCTGGAAAAACGCTCGATCTCGTCAAAGCATCCGACGATACGCTCCGGAGCATTCGCGGCAACGATATAGCGATGATATTCCAGGAGCCGATGACATCGCTCAATCCGGTTTTCACCATCGGCAACCAGATTGCCGAAACGCTGATCCTGCATGAAGGCTTGAACGGGCGCGATGCGCGGTCGCGGGCGAAAGAGCTGCTGCAGAAAGTGCGCCTGCCCGACGCCGACAAGCTTCTCGACCGCTACCCGCACCAGCTTTCAGGCGGCATGAGGCAGCGCGTGATGATTGCCATGGCGCTGGCCTGTAACCCTAAGCTTCTCATCGCCGACGAGCCGACTACCGCGCTCGATGTCACGATTCAGGCCCAGATCCTCAACATCATCCGCGATCTGCAGCAGGAAATGGGAACCGCCGTCATCTTCATCACGCACGACATGGGCGTGGTGGCCGAGATGGCCGACGACGTGGTGGTGATGTGGAAGGGCGAGAAGGTGGAGCAGGCGCCCGTGCGCGATATCTTCGCCGCGCCGCAGCATCCCTATACGCGCGCCCTTCTGTCCGCCGTACCGCGCTTAGGCAGCCTGACAGGCCAGCCTCTGCCGAAGCGCACGCCCGTCATCGTGATGGACGGCAGCGAGCCAAAGCTGATCGGCGAAACGCATGTGCAGAACACTGCCAACTACACGAAGCCCATTCTCCAAGTGGATAAGCTGACCACGCGCTTCGATGTGGGCAAGACGTTCTTCGGCCGCGTGACGCATCGCGTCCATGCCGTGGAAGAGGTGAGTTTCGATATCTATCCCGGCGAGACCCTGGCACTGGTGGGTGAATCCGGCAGCGGAAAATCCACCATAGGGCGCACGTTGCAGCAGCTCGTGGAGCCCACTTCCGGCACGGTACGGTTCGAAGGGCGCGACATGGCCGCCATGAGCAGCGGTGAGCGCCGTCGCCTGCGGCAGGAAATCCAGTACATCTTCCAGGATCCCTTTGCATCGCTCGATCCGCGCCACACGGTGGGCTACAGCATCGCCGAGCCTATCGTGGTGCATGGCCTCATCAAGGACCGCAAGGCCATCGAGCGGCGCGTGCAGGAACTGCTGGAGCAGGTGGGCTTGCAGCCACAGCACGCCAAGCGCTATCCGCATGAGTTCTCCGGCGGCCAGCGTCAGCGCGTGTGCATCGCTCGGGCGCTCGCCAGCAATCCCAGGCTCATCATCGCGGATGAATCCGTGTCCGCGCTCGATGTTTCGATCCAGGCGCAGATCGTCAACCTGCTCATGGAGCTCCAGGAAAAGCGGCATCTGTCCTATCTGTTCATCACCCACGACATGGCGGTGGTGGAGAAGATCAGCCATCGTGTCGCTGTGATGTATCTCGGCCAGATCGTCGAGTTGGGAACACGCCAGGCGATATTCGAAAATCCGCAGCACTCCTATACCCGCAAGCTATTGTCGGCCGTGCCGATTGCCGATCCGCAGCGGGAGCGCGCCAAGATGCGGATCGAGGGAGAAATTCCAAGTCCTGTTCGCCCGGTCGGGCGTGAGCCTGCCATTCATCGCATGCGCGAGGTGGAGCCGGGACATTGGGTCGCCGTGGAAGCCGATGCGCTTCTCGGTGCAGCATAACAAGTTCAAGAAAGAGGGAAACCAAGATGAAGTTTTCAAAGACAATGAAGGCGCTCGGCTTGACGGCCGCAGTGGCCTTGACGCCTCTCATGGCGTCCGGCGCGCAGGCCGCCGGAACCCTGACGGCCGCCGTCGCCATCGATCCGGCCAGCTGGGACCCGATCGATACCTTCCTGGTCGACTGGTCGTCCGCCGCCAACAACATCTATGACGGCCTTACCGCCCGCGGCGCGGACATGAAGCTCAAGCCGGGCCTCGCAACGTCCTGGGAGTATCTCGACGACGGCAAGCGCATCCGCTTCAAGCTGCGCGAGAACGTGAAGTTCCATAACGGCGAGCCCTTCGATGCGCAGGCAGTGAAATTCACCTTCGACCGCCTGCTCGGCGACGAAGGCAAGAAGGGTCCGCAGCAATCGAACTACACCTCCATCGATCATGTGGAAGTGGTCGACGCCAACACGGTCGACTTCGTGATGAAGCAGGCCGACCCCGTGCTGCTCACGAAGCTCGCAGGCTATGGCGCGATGATCGTGCCGCCGAAATACGTCCAGGAGAAGGGTGACGACTACTTCAACACGCACCCGGTGGGTACCGGGCCGTTCAAGTTCGCCGAATACAATCCGAAGGTGAACCTTGTTCTCGAAGCCAATCCTGATCATTGGGGCGGCGCGCCGAAGCTCGACAAGGTGGTGATCCGCTTCATCTCCGAGGCGAACACGCAAGTTGCCGAACTTCAGGCGGGCCGCATCGATGTGGCGACCCTCATCCCGTTCGGCCTCGCGCCGACCATCGAGAAAAGCCAGAACCTGAGCCTTCTCAGCGTCACCGGGCCGACGGTGGTCTCGCTGCGCTTCAATACCAAGGAAGGCATCACGAAGGATGCGGATGTCCGCAAGGCGCTCATCATGGGTGTCGACCGTGACGCCATCATCAAGGCGGTGCTGCTCGGACACGGCAAGCCCATCGCGAGCTTCCAGTCGGAGCTGTCCTTCGGCAACGATCCGACACTGAAGCCGTTGCCGTTCGACCTCGCCAAGGCGAAGCAGATGCTCCAGCAGGCCAAGGTTCCCGCAGGTGCGCCGGTGCGGATCGACTTCCGCGGCAACGACGCCACCTTCCGCGAAGTGGCTCAGGCGACGGCCGGCTACCTCCAGGCTCTCGGCTTGAAGCCCTCGCTTCAGCCCCACGAGCCTCCGGTTCTGCTCAACGACATCATTCCGAACGGCAAGACTGGCGAGGCCTGGCACCAATCCTGGGGCGGCTGGACCTTCGACTACGACAACAACGCCTACCTGATGTATCACTCGGGCGAGAAGTGGAACCCTTACTACAACGACGCCAAGCTGAACGAGATGCTCGAGAAGCAGCGTTTGATTTATGACGTCAAGGAGCGCGAGAAGATCCTGCAGGAGATCGCGCGCTACGTGGCTGATCAGGCGCTTGAACTCCCGCTCTACAACCAGAACACGATCTATGGCGTGAACAAGCGGGTCAAGGATTTCGACGCCCCCGCCGACCGGCGCTTCCGCTTCTCCAACACGTCGGTGGAATAAGCGGAACGTTCGAACCCTATGACATCGAGCAGGCCCCGCGAAAGTGGGGCCTCTTCCAAAAACAAGAAGAGCGTTGCGGCGGACAGGACCACGACATGGCAGGTTTCATCATCAAACGATTGCTGCAGGCAATCTTCGTCGTTCTCGCCGTAACGCTCGTCGTTTCCTTCGCGATCCGGCTTTCTGGAGATCCGGCCATCATGCTGATGGGCGGCGGCAATGTGACCGAGCGGGACCTCCAGAATATCCGTCAGGCGCTGGGCCTCGACCGTCCGTTCTACGTTCAGTATCTCGGCTTTCTCCAGGGCATCCTGGTGGGCGATTTCGGCCGCAGCTTCATCGGCAATGCGTCGGTTTCCGCCATGATCGCCCAGGCTCTTCCGGCCACGCTGCTGCTCGCCTTCACATCCCTGATCATCTCGATCATCCTGTCCGTGCCGCTCGGCATTTATGCCGCGGTGCATCGCGGGCGCTGGCCCGACCAGCTCATCCGCATCCTGTCGCTGTTGGGCCTGTCGTTTCCGAATTTCTGGCTCGCCATCATGCTGGTGCTCCTGTTCTCCATCTTCCTCGGCCTGCTGCCGCCGAGCGGAATGGAGGGACCGGAAAGCTTCATCATGCCGGCGCTGACCATGGCGATCATTCTCACGGCCACCAATGTCCGCCTCGTGCGCACGGCGATGCTGGAGACGCTTTCGCAGCAATTCATCATGGTCGCGCGCTCCAAGGGGCTTCGAGACCGGGTCGTGCTCTACAAGCACGCTTTGCGCAACTCGGCCATTCCGCTCGTCACCTATATCGGTGTGCAGTTCGGCAACCTGATCGGCAGCATCGTCATCGTGGAGCGGGTGTTCAACTGGCCCGGCATGGGAACACTCGCTTTCGACGCCGTCTCGAACCGGGATTATCCYGTGCTGCAGGCGACGATTGCGGTGCTGGCCCTCTTCATCGTCCTGATCAATCTTGCGGTCGATATCGCCTATGGGCTGATCGATCCGCGCATCCGCACGGAGTGACCTTCATGGCTGCGGCTCAGGCTGTCTCCTCGTCGCGTTCGCGCTTCCGATCGATGGAACTCGTTCTCGGCATCCTGTTCACGGGCAGCATTTCGCTGGCGGCGCTGCTCTCGCCCATCCTCTTCCCGGATGGCGGCGAGAGCATGGATCTCATGGCTCGCCTCATCCCGCCGTTTCAGGATTGGAACCATATCCTCGGCACCGACCCGCTCGGTCGCGACGTGCTGGCCCGCGTCATCGTGGGCGGCAGGATCTCGCTGTTGGTCGGCATTCTCTCAGTCCTTGGCGGCGTTGTCCTGGGGACTCTCGTCGGGCTTGTCGCAGGCTATTATCGCGGCATCCCGGAGATGCTGCTGATGCGCTTCGTCGACATTCAGCTCGCACTGCCGTTCATTCTGGTCGCGATCATGTTTCTCGCCATCTTAGGCGCAGGCATCGACAAGGTCATTTTCGTGATGATCGCGACGCAATGGGTGCAATATGCCCGTGTGGTGCGCGGCTCCGTGCTGGCATTGCGCGAGCGGGAGTTCATCGTTTCCGCTCACGCCATCGGTGTCGGCAGCGGGCGCATCATTCTGACCCACATTCTGCCCAACGTTCTAGGTCCCATTGTCATCCTGATGACGCTCTACGTGGCCAACAACATTCTGCTGGAGAGCAGCCTGACCTTCCTGGGCCTAGGCGTCGATCCTCTCATTCCGAGCTGGGGCGGCATGCTGGCGGATGGGCGGACTTATCTCCAGACGGCCTGGTGGGTCAGCGTGTTCCCCGGCCTTGCCATCATGTTCACCGTGCTCGGTCTCAACCTTCTGGGCGATTGGCTGCGCGATTACCTCGATCCGACAGGACAGACATCGAAATGACCGAACTGCTCAACGAGATCATTCCGCGCACCCTCGACAGGCTCGTCAGCGATTGGACGCAGGGGAGCAGGCGCGGAGCGCGTATCGAAGCTTGGCTTTTCGAGGACGAAGGCGCGCGGCGCGACGCTGAACTCACATTGGCGCAAGCCGGCGTCACGGCGCGCCTTCGCAGCGCCTATAAGCCCCTCGTTCATGCGTTCCATGAAGAGATCGAGCTTGCGGGCCTGGCGCGCGTCATTGTGCGCTATCCCGTGCACCCGCAGGCCAGCCCCATTCGGTTCCTGTCGGAGGCCTATCCGCTTGCAGCCTTGCTCGATGGCGTCGAGACAGTTTTCGAGGCCGGGGACGAGACTTTAAGCTACCGGGTCTCGGCGGAATACGAGGATGGGCGTGTCGTCGAGCATGCGGTCTTCGTTCCCAATCATCTGCGGTCGAACCATCTCGGTGAGGTCGATCTCAATCCGACCGGCTGGTTGAAGGCGAGCGATCTTCCCGATGGATCAGACGATATCGACGAACCTCTGGAGACGGAGATCGAGCAGGTTTTCCATCGGGTCATGGCATCCGTCACAGCGCATGAATGGCCGGCGCAAGAGCCTTTCATGGAAACGCTCGCCATCGACGTGTCGATTCCCGGCATCGAACGCGCCCTGTCCTACGGCGACGAGGTGATCAGCAGCCGCGAGGCGCTGCACGAGGACTTCTATTTTTCGCTGCTCGAATTCTTCAAGCACAAATCAGGCCGAGCACCAGAGGATCGCGGCCTGCAGCCGGGGCAGATCGTGCCGGATATCCGCGCTGCCGACGGTGACGCGCATGTGCGCGTCACGCTTCGTCCTTACGGCTGGCTGAAGGACCCTGCGCGAAGCGAGCAGGATATCGAAACGGCCGATGCGGCGCCCGRCCTCGCGCAGATCCGCCGGGAGCTCACGACGCTTCCCGGTGAGACTTTCGAAGGCCGTTCTCGCGAGGGCCGTCCCATACACGGGCTGTATCGCCCCGGTTCGCGTCCTGCGGTTCTGGTCACGAGCGGGCAGCATGCGAACGAAACCTCCGCGCCGGTCGGCTCGCTGCGCGCCATGCGCAGGCTCCTGGCAAAGCCCGAGAGCAACATCGCCTATATCCCGGTCGAAAACCCCGATGGCTATGCCCTGCACGGGTTTCTCTGCGAGGGCAATCCGCGCCACATGCATCATGCGGCGCGCTACACATCCCTCGGCAACGATCTCGAATATGGCCGTGAGGATGCGCCTTACGAAATCGGCGCGCGTCAGCAGGCGCTGGCGATGTCCGGTGCACAACTTCATGTGAATCTGCACGGTTATCCCGCGCATGAATGGACGCGGCCGTTCACGGGTTATCTCCCGCGCGGCTTCGAACTCTGGTCGATCCCTAAAGGCTTCTTCCTCATCATGCGCCATCACCCCGAATGGGCGCAGACCGCACGGGCACTTGTCGAGGCGGTGACGAAAGGCTTGTCCGTGGTGCCGGGGCTGATCGAGTTCAACCGGCGCCAGATCGAGATCTGCTCGATTCATTCCGGCGGCACGCCCTATGAGATCATCAACGGCATACCCTGCCTCATCACGGCGGAAACACGCCATCCGGTTCCGTTGACCCTCATCACGGAATACCCCGACGAGACCATCTATGGCGAAGCTTATCGCCTCGCCCATACGGTGCAGATGGCCACCGTCATCGCTGCCGAGGAAGCCTTTGCCACGCTCATGGAAGCGAGTGCCTGACATCGCAGGAACAGGAAACACCAGCCATCGTTAGTGAAACACCTCCCCGAGTAATGAGGTGCGACAATGGCCCGGCTATCCTGGAAGCAGAACGAGAACGACGCCTCGATCAAGGAGGCTATCAGCATCGTGCGTGAGCATGGCGAGCCCCTGCCGCCCATTGGCGATGAGGCCGCGTTCGGCGCCATGTTCGACCGGTTCGCGGATGCCAAGGTCGTGCTGCTCGGCGAGGCCACCCACGGCACGTCGGAATTCTATCGTGCTCGCGCGGCTATCACGCGGCGCTTGATCGAGAAGCACGGCTTCAACATCGTGGCCGTCGAGGCGGATTGGCCGGATGCCGCGCGCATCGATGCCTATGTGCGTCACCGCCATGTTCCCGACACGGACGATGAGGCCTTCGAGCGCTTTCCCACGTGGATGTGGCGCAACGAGGAGGTCTATGACTTCGTCAACTGGATGCGCGACTACAACAAGCAGCATCAGGAAAAGGATCGCGCCGAGTTTCGTGGGCTCGATGTCTACAGCCTCAACTCATCCATCCGTTCCGTGCTCGATTATCTCGACAAGGTCGACCCCGATGCGGCGAAGGAGGCGAGGGGGCGCTATGGCTGCCTAAGCCCCTGGCAGTCGGAACCCGCCCGCTATGGCCGCGCGGTTCTAACCGGGCAGAAGAAGCCCTGCGACGAGGCGCTGCTTCGTCAGCTTCAGAGCATCCTCGACAAGCGCATGGACTATCTCCAGGCCGATGGCGGCGAGGCGTTCTTCGATGCGGTCCAGAACGCCAAGATCGTTCACGCGGCCGAGCATTACTATCGCATCATGTACGAGGGCGCGACCGAGTCGTGGAACCTGCGCGACCGGCACATGTTCGAAACGCTTCAGAGCCTGCTCGCGCGCCGTGACAACGCCAAGGCTGTCGTCTGGGCGCATAACTCCCATATCGGCAACGCCTCCGCGACCGCCATGGGCTGGCAGGGCGAGTTCAATATCGGAGAGTTGTGTCGGACGGCTTATAAGAGCGAGGCCGTTCTCATCGGCTTCAGTACGGATCGCGGCACCGTGGCCGCCGCAGACGATTGGGACGAGCCGATGCAGGTCAAGAATGTCCTGTCGGCGCGGCCCGACAGCCACGAGCGGATCTTCCGCGATGCCAGCCTCGGCTGCTTCCTCACCGACTGGCGCGAGAACGGCCAGGCCGATCTCGTCGCGGCCCTGTCCCGTCCCCGCCTGGAGCGGGCCATCGGGGTGATCTACCGGCCCGATACCGAACTCTACAGCCATTATTTCGAGGCCGTCCTGGCCGACCAGTTCGATGCCTTGGTGTGGTTCGATGAGACGAGGGCGGTGAAGCCGCTGACGCATGCCCATGGGAAGGGAATGCCGGAGACGTATCCGTTCGGGTTGTGAGGTAGGAGGGCACACGGGAGGCGTGGCTTAAACCTCTCACGTCATGGCCGGGCTTGTCCCGGCCATCCCGATTCTGAGAAGTGCGGCGCTTGACGGATCGGGATCACCGGCACGAGGCCGGTGACGACAGGAGGAAGCCAAGGCGCTCAGGCGTTCAACTCGTCATAAAGATCGCGCCAAGTCGGATTCATGCCGAGGATGAGATTCGTCTTCCATGCCCGCGACCATCGCTTGATCGACGTCTCTCGCTGAATGGCATCAGCGATGCTCGGGTAGCTTTCGTAATAAACAAGCCGGTCGATCTGATAACGTCGTGTGTGCTCGCCACCACGCCCAGTCTTATGTTCCCAGACACGCCGGGACAGATTGTTGGTGACGCCCACGTAAAGCGCGCCACTGGGTCGGCTCGCGAGGATGTAGACGTAGTACAGTTTCATAATGCGAGAGTGAGCCTTTCACAAGGCAAGCACAAGCGGATCATGCATCCTCCGCCGTCATGGCCGGGACAAGCCCGGCCATCCCGATCGGAAGAACGCGGCGTTTCAAACAATCGGGATCACCGGCACAAGGCCGGTGATGACGTGAGAGGGGGTGGGAAGCGCAATGCTATGTTCTGCATTTGTTCTTGACTTTGGTCCTAACCTTGGCTATAGCTGGGGTGTCCCGGCCCACCGAGGGGCGCGCTCGCGAGGCGTCGTGATTGTGGGATCGGGCACGGTCTCGTGCGGAGGGGACGCAATCCTCCGTGACGGGAGGCCCAGGCGAGAGGCTGGGTTCAGTTCTGGTCCGAGGCCGCCCGTAACTTCAGACGGTGTCCGCCTCGGGCAGTGCATGGGCCAAGTCGCGCCTGTCCGCCTAAAGAAGCCGTGCGCGAGGGGCAGTCCTGCTCTTCCCTCACCATCATCATCGAGCCGGACCGCTCCTCGCGCCTCCTCGATTGTCACCCTCGGACGCCGAAAAGCGCCGAGGACAAAGGTGCATGCCGTTCGGCTTCATGGGCCGCGCTCTTCGCCTTGCCCCGGCAGGCTGCCCCTGCTAACTGACAGCCAACCCCTTTCAACCGATCGTCAGCAACAGGACTTTTTCCCGTGTCCCGTCAATTCATCTACCACATGCGTGGCCTTACCAAGACCTATTCGGGCGGCAAGAAGGTCTTGGACAATATCCATCTCTCCTTCTACCCGGATGCCAAGATCGGCGTGCTCGGCGTCAACGGCGCTGGTAAGTCGACCCTCMTGCGCATCATGGCCGGCACCGATACCGACTGGAACGGCGAGGGCTGGGTGGCCGAGGGCGCCCGCGTCGGCTACCTGCCGCAGGAGCCGCAGCTCGATCCGACCAAGAACGTCCGCGAGAACGTCATGGAGGGCGTGGCCGCCAAGAAGGCGCTGCTCGACCGCTATAACGAGATCGCCATGAACTACTCGGACGAGACGGCGGACGAGATGACCCGTCTTCAGGACGAGATCGAGGCCAAGGGCCTGTGGGATCTCGATTCCCAGGTCGATCAGGCCATGGACGCGCTTCGCTGCCCGCCGGACGATTGGGCGGTGGACAAGCTCTCCGGCGGTGAGCGCCGCCGCGTGGCGCTCTGCAAGCTGCTTCTGGAACAGCCGGAACTGCTGCTGCTCGACGAGCCGACCAACCACCTGGACGCCGAGACGACGGGTTGGCTTGAAGGCCACCTGCGCAATTATCCGGGCGCGATCCTGATCGTGACCCACGACCGCTACTTCCTCGACAACGTGACGGGCTGGATTCTCGAACTCGATCGTGGCCGGGGCATTCCCTACGAGGGCAATTACTCGTCCTGGCTCGAGCAGAAGCAGAAGCGCCTCGAGCAGGAGGGCCGCGAGGACGCGGCTCACCAGCGCACCATCGAGCGCGAGCGCGAATGGGTCTCCGCTTCGCCGAAGGCCCGCCAGGCCAAGTCGAAGGCGCGTATCCAGCGCTATGAGGATCTCGTGGCGAAGGCCAACGAGAAGGGCCCGACAACGGCTCAGATCATCATTCCGATTGCGGAACGCCTGGGCAACAACGTCATCGAGTTCGACGGCCTGAAGAAGGCTTTCGAGGACAAGCTGCTCATCGACGGCCTGTCGTTCAAGCTGCCGCCGGGCGGCATCGTGGGCATCATCGGGCCGAACGGCGCCGGCAAGACCACCCTGTTCCGCATGATCACGGGCCAGGAGCAGCCGGACGAGGGTTCGATCACCATCGGCGAGAGCGTGAAGCTCGGCTATGTGGACCAGAGCCGCGACTCGCTTGACCCCAACAAGACGCTCTATGAGGAGATCTCCGGTGGCAACGAGATCCTTTATCTCGGCAAGCGCGAGATCAATGCCCGCGCCTATTGCGGCGCCTTCAACTTCAAGGGCTCCGACCAGCAGAAGAAGGTGGGCGTGCTCTCGGGCGGTGAGCGCAACCGCGTGCATCTCGCCAAGATCCTCAAGTCCGGCGCGAACGTCCTGCTCCTCGACGAGCCGACCAACGACCTCGACGTGGATACGCTCCGTGCGCTCGAAGAGGCGCTGGAGGATTACGCGGGCTGCGCCGTCATCATCTCGCACGATCGCTGGTTCCTCGACCGTATCGCCACGCATATCCTCGCTTTCGAGGGTGATAGCCACGTGGAATGGTTCGAGGGTAACTTCGCCGATTACGAGGAGGACAAGAAGCGCCGCCTCGGAACGGATTCCACGATCCCGCACCGGATCAAGTACAAGAAGTTCTCGCGGTAATCCGGCGGGATTTGGCCTGCCCTAGCATTGGCGGAGACGGTTTTTACAAGCCGCTCCGCCTTTTCTTTTTGGCGGTGTTGCTCGGCAAATTCATCAAGGGAGTTGGGTTCTTCCACGAAACAGTGTATGACCCTTGAGGCACGAACATAAGAAGAGACTTATCCCGTGCCAGCTGATCACTCCCTCGCCTTCGAATCCGTTGCAACGCCCGAAGAAGCCGTTGAGCGGCTTGTCACGCTCCACGACAGCGCCATCGAGGCGCAGCGCCATGCCCTGGAGCATTTCTTCGCCACCCGAACGCCTCCTACGCCGCTCGAGCGGTCCCGCTTCCGTTATCYGGAGCTGCGGGTTGATTATCGGGCGACTTCGGTGCCACCGGTCAAGCAGCGGGCCTATGCCAAATTCCAGGGGCCCGGCGTCTACGCGACCACCATCACGCAACCGGCCTTCTTCAAGAACTACCTGCTGGAACAGCTCAACTACCTCGTGCGCGACTACGGTGCGACACTCCAGGTGGGTGTGAGCGACCAGGAAATTCCTTATCCGTATATCTTCGAGCGTGGCGACGAGCTGGGGCGCGGCGCTCATTCCGCCGCCGAACTGGCGCAGCATTTTCCGACACCACTTCTTACCAAGGTGGGTGACGAGATCGCCGACGGCACCTGGGTCTTCCACGAGAATGAGCCGCGTCCGCTGTCTCTCTTCGATGCCGCGCGGGTGGATTATTCCCTGCGTCGACTGATCCATTACACCGGCAGCGACTGGCGCTCGGCGCAGCCGTGGATTCTGCTTACCAACTATCACCGCTATGTGGACCAGTTCATCCGCTGGGCCGCCAAGGAATTGGCGGACGAGAAAAGCCCCTTCAGCAAGCTTATCCTGCCCGGCGGCATCACCATCGAACGCGGTCTCAATGAGGCCGCTGTCGAGGAGTTGATCGCATCATCGCCTTGGCACCGGTTCCAGATGCCGGCCTATCACCTGTTCCGCAAAGACGGGCAGGGCATCACGCTGGTGAATATCGGTGTCGGCCCGTCCAACGCCAAGAACATCACCGACCATCTCGCGGTTCTGCGTCCCCATTGCTGGCTCATGGTCGGCCATTGCGGAGGCCTGCGGCAGTCGCAATCCATCGGCGATTATGTGCTCGCTCACGGCTATCTGCGCCGCGACCGCATTCTCGACGCGGCGGTGCCGCCGGACATTCCGGTGCCGGCTCTCGCAGAAATCCAGGTCGCTCTTCAGGATGCGGCGGTGAAGGTCACCGGCGAGCGCGGCGAGGAGCTGAAGCGGCGCCTGCGCACCGGCACGGTCGTGACTTATGACGACCGCAACTGGGAACTCCGCTGGAGCCAGGAGCGCCGCCAGATCAACCTGTCCCGCGCCATCGCGGTAGACATGGAAAGCGGCACCATCGCGGCACAGGGCTACCGCCTGCGTGTTCCCTACGGCACTCTGCTCTGCGTCTCCGACAAGCCGCTCCATGGCGAGATCAAGCTGCCGGGCGCGGCGAACGCTTTCTACGAGCGGGCCGTGAGCGAGCATCTCATGATCGGCCTCTCCGCCATCGACATCCTGCGCGAACAACGCTCGTCGCTGCATTCGCGCAAGTTGCGCAGCTTCGACGAACCGCCGTTCCGGTAAGCTGCGCACGGATGCCCCGTGAAACCCTAGGCCTCCTGCTGGGCTTTGTCGGCGTGTGCGTGTTCGCCGGCACRCTGCCGTTCACGCATATCGCGGTCGAGCATTTGAGCCCGCTCTTCGTCACCACAGGGCGCGCGGCGGTCGCGGGGCTTCTCGCTCTCTCGACATTGCTCATCTTGCGCAAGCCATGGCCGAAGCCTCGGCTTGCGGTCACTATGGCGCTTGTCGCCCTTTGTCTCGTCGGAGGCTTTCCGGGTTTCACGGCGCTCGCCATGAAGAGGGTTCCGGCCTCACATGGCGGCGTTGTGCTCGGTATCCTGCCGCTCGCCACTTCTGCGATCAGCACCTTGATTGCGGGCGAGCGTCCCAGCGCCGCCTTTTGGCTGGCAGCCTTGGCCGGCGCGGGCCTCGTCATCGGTTTCACGCTCTATGAAGGCGGCGGGGCGCTGGGGCAGGGGGATCTGTTCCTGCTTGCAGCCGCCTTGTCCTCGGCCCTCGGCTATGTGCTCTCCGGCAAGCTCGTGCGCTCAGGCATGGCAGGGTGGGAGGTGATCTCCTGGGTTCTGGTGATCGCGCTGCCGGTTACTGTGCCCCTGGCCCTATGGGCCATACCGGATGAACCTGGGTCTATTCCCGCTTGGAGCTGGATCGGCTTCATCTATGTGGCTCTCATGAGCCAGTATCTCGGCTTTTTCGCCTGGAATGCCGGTTTGGCTCTCGGCGGTATCGCCCATGTCAGTCAGGTCCAACTACTTCAGACATTCATTACGCTCCTGTTCGCTGCCCTTCTGAACAGGGAAACGATCGGCCTTCCAGCCTGGTTCGTCGCGGGTGCCGTGCTTGTGCTCGTGATCGCTGCCAATAAGGCCAAGGTTCGCCAATCCAGGCCCTAAGCCTTCGCTTGCTCTCGGTTCAAAGTACATATAAATATATGTTTATATGTAGGACCGAGTTGGACTCATGGCCGAAAAAGAAGCTCCATCGCTGGACCTAACGCTGGACGTCCTTCGGGCGGCCGCCGAGGAGACGCGCCTTCGCATCCTGGCTCTCCTAGCTGAAGGAGAGTTGTCGGTGTCCGATCTGACCGACATCCTCGGCCAGTCCCAGCCACGCATTTCTCGCCATCTCAAGCTGCTCGTCGAGGCCGGTCTTGTCGAACGCCACCGCGAGGGCGCCTSGGCCTTCTTCCGCCTGACCGACCGGGGTGTAGCCCTGCAGATCATCCGACCGACTCTGGACAGCCTCGACCGCTCCGACCCGCAGTTGCTGGAGGATCGCACGCGGCTTGAGGGCGTCCGCGCTCAGCGCTCCCAGGTAGCCCAGGCCTATTTCTCGCGCCTCGCGCCCGAATGGGACCGCATACGGTCTCTTCATGCGCCGGAAGCGGTGGTGGAGGCGGCAGCTCTGGATGTGCTTGGATCGAAGCCGATCCGCAATCTCGTCGATCTCGGCACCGGTACCGGCCGCATGCTGCAACTCCTTGCACCTCGCGCTGCACGCACCGTCGGGCTCGATGCCAGCCACGCGATGCTCTCAGTTGCCCGCTCGAACCTCGAAAAGGCCGGCCTGCGCGGCATCGAGCTGCGGCAGGGCGATATCTACGCGCCGCCCTTCACCCGCGACACTTTTGACCTCGTGATCATCCATCAGGTGCTGCATTACCTCGACGATCCCGCACGGGCGATCCGCGAGGCTGCGCGTCTTGTGGCCCCGGGCGGGCGCATCCTCGTGGTGGATTTCGCGCCTCACAAATTGGAATTCCTGCGCGAGGCACAGGCTCACCGCCGCCTTGGCTTCGCGCCGTCTCAAGTTGCAGGCTGGCTCGATGAAGCCGGCCTCGACTGTACCCTGACCCGGGAGATCGCTCCGCCCAAGAAGGGCGAGGAGCAATTGACCGTTTCCCTTTGGCTTGGCCAGGATCGCCGTGTCGTGACGGATTGGCCTTTGAGTGAACCCGATAGAGAGGTCGCCTGATGTCCCCGCTCACTCTGCGCCCCAGCCGGCAGCCTGCTCAGCCTATCAAAGTGTCCTTCGAGTTCTTCCCGCCGAAGACCCCAGAGATGGAAGCGACCCTCTGGGCCTCGATCCAGCGTCTCGCCCCTCTCAACCCGCAATTCGTATCCGTGACCTACGGCGCGGGCGGCTCCACCCGCGAGCGCACGCATTCCACCGTGTCGCGCCTCGTGCAGGAAACGCACCTCAAGCCTGCCGCACACCTGACCTGCGTGGCAGCGACCAAGGATGAAGTGAACGAGGTCGTGCGATCCTATTGGGATGCGGGCGTGCGCCACATCGTGGCCCTGCGCGGCGATCCCGTCGCCGGTATTGGCACGGCTTACGAGCCGCATCCTGGCGGCTATCACCAGACCTGCGATCTGGTTGCCGGAATCAAGGCCATCGGCGATTTCGAGGTGTCCGTTTCCGCCTATCCGGAAAAGCACCCGGAAGCCGCATCGCTCGATGCCGATATCGATGCGCTGAAGGCCAAGGTCGATTGTGGCGCGGATCGCGCGATCACGCAGTTCTTTTTCGATAACGATCATTACTTCCGCTTCCTTGACCGTGTCCGCGCACGCGGCATCGATATTCCCATCGTTCCCGGCATCGTGCCTGTGCAGAACTTCAAGCAGACCGCGAACTTTGCGTCCAAGACAGGTGCAAGTGTTCCCGAATGGCTGGCCGCCCGCTTCGAGGGGCTGGACAACGATGTGGATACCCGCAAGCTCGTGGCTGCCGCCGTTGCTGCCGAGCAGGTTATCGATCTCGTCGATCGCGGCGTGAACGAGTTCCACTTCTACACCATGAACCGCGCCGATCTCGTCTATGCCATCTGTCACCTGCTGGGGCTTCGCGATCAGAGCGTGAAGGCTGCTGCCTGACAATCCTGATGCCCGGTTCAGCCGGGCACTTGCCTTGACGACGTGTCGAGAGACACGAATGGCCGAAGCGGATTCGGCTGATGAGAAGAGAACAGAATAATGACCGCGTTCACTCCCGCTCCCGCCAATGGCGCTGACATCCTGAGGGCGCTTCGCGAAGCAGCCTCCAAGCGCATTCTCGTGCTCGACGGCGCGATGGGAACGGAACTCCAGCGCTCGCGCTTCTCGGAAGAGGATTTCCGTGGCGAGCGGTTCAAAGACTGGAGCCACGACGTCAAGGGCAACAACGATCTTCTCATTCTCACGCAGCCCGATGCGGTGCGCAATGTCCACCTCGATTACTTCCGAGCGGGCGCGGATATCGTCGAGACCAACACTTTCTCCGGCACCTCCATCGCCCAGGCCGATTATGGCATGGAGGAGATCGTCTACGATCTCAACTTCCACGGCTCACGCCTTGCCCGCGAGGCCGCGTCGATTGCGCAGAAGGAAGACGGACGTCGCCGCTTCGTGGCCGGCGCCATCGGACCGACGAACCGCACGCTCTCCATTTCTCCCGACGTGAACAACCCAGGTTATCGCGCCGTGACCTTCGATCAGGTCCGCGATGCCTATGCCGAGCAGGTGAGGGGACTTATCGACGGCGGCTCCGAGATCATCCTCATCGAGACCATTTTTGATACGCTCAACGCCAAGGCTGCGATTGTGGCCACCCAGCAGGTCTTTGCCGAAAAGGGCGTGAAGCTGCCCATTATGATCTCCGGCACGATCACGGATCTGTCCGGCCGCACGCTTTCGGGCCAGACGCCTTCCGCCTTTTGGTACTCCGTGCGCCACGCCGAGCCGTTCTCCATCGGCCTCAACTGCGCTCTCGGCGCGCGCGAGATGCGCGCCCATATCCAGGAGATCGGCAAGGTCGCCGATACCCTCGTCTGCGCCTACCCCAATGCCGGTCTGCCGAATGAATTCGGCATGTATGACGAAAGCCCTGAGGCGACGGCGCATATGCTCGCGGATTTCGCCGATGCTGGCCTCGTCAACGTGGTCGGCGGCTGCTGCGGCACCACGCCCGCGCACATTCGCGCCATCGCTGAAGCCGTTGCCGGAAAGACTCCGCGCAAGGTGCCGAAACCGGCGCCGCTCATGCATCTGGCGGGCCTCGAGCCTTTCACATTGACCTCCGAGATTCCGTTCGTAAACGTTGGCGAGCGCACGAACGTCACCGGCTCCGCCAAGTTCCGCAAGCTCATCACCAGCGGCGATTATGCAGCCGCGCTCGATGTGGCCCGCGATCAGGTGGCCAACGGCGCGCAGATTATCGACATCAACATGGACGAGGGCCTGCTCGATTCCGAGAAGGCGATGGTGGAGTTCCTCAACCTCGTCGCTGCCGAGCCCGATATCGCTCGCGTTCCGGTGATGGTGGATTCCTCGAAATTCCACGTGATCGAGTCCGGTCTCAAGTGCATCCAGGGCAAGGCCATCGTCAATTCGATCTCCATGAAGGAGGGCGAGGAGGCGTTCATCGAGCATGCGCGTATCTGCCGATCCTACGGCGCTGCCGTCGTGGTTATGGCTTTCGATGAGCAAGGACAGGCCGACACGCGAGAGCGCAAGGTCGAGATCTGTACGCGCGCCTACAATATCCTCACCGAGCAGGTCGGCTTCCCGCCGGAAGATATCATCTTCGATCCGAACGTGTTCGCGGTCGCTACTGGCATCGAGGAGCATAACGGCTACGGCGTCGATTTCATCGAGGCGACGCGCATCATCCGCGAGACGCTGCCCCACGCTCACATTTCTGGCGGTGTGTCGAACCTCTCGTTCTCCTTCCGCGGCAACGAGCCGGTGCGTGAGGCGATGCACTCCGTGTTCCTCTTCCATGCCATCAAGGTCGGCATGGATATGGGCATCGTGAATGCGGGCCAGCTCGCGGTCTATGAACAGATCGATCCTGAACTGCGTGAGCTCTGCGAGGATGTCGTTCTCAATCGTCGTCCCGACGCGACGGAGCGCCTGCTGGAAGTTGCTCCCCGCTTCAAGGGCGATGGCACCGGCACTGTGAAGGCGGCCGACCTCGAATGGCGTTCCTGGCCCGTCGAGAAGCGCATCGAGCACGCGCTTGTCAACGGCATTACGGAATATATCGAGCAGGATACGGAAGAAGCGCGCCAGGGGGCCGAGCGCCCGCTGCACGTGATCGAAGGCCCGCTCATGGCCGGCATGAACGTGGTGGGCGATCTCTTCGGCGCAGGCAAGATGTTCCTGCCGCAGGTGGTGAAGTCTGCCCGCGTCATGAAGCAGGCGGTCGCCTATCTCATGCCATTCATGGAGGAAGAGAAGCGAATCTCGGGCGTCGAGGCGCGTTCCGCCGCTGGCAAGGTGCTGATGGCGACTGTGAAGGGCGACGTGCACGATATCGGCAAGAACATCGTCGGCGTAGTTCTGGCCTGCAACAACTACGAGGTCATCGATCTCGGCGTCATGGTGTCAGCCCAGAAAATTCTGGAGACCGCGCGCAAGGAGAAGGTGGATGTGATCGGCCTGTCCGGCCTCATCACGCCGTCGCTGGACGAGATGGTGCATGTGGCGAGCGAGATGGAGCGTGAGGGCTTCGACATTCCGCTCCTCATCGGCGGCGCCACCACAAGCCGCGTGCATACGGCGGTGAAGATCCATCCGAACTACAACAAGGGACAGGCCGTCTACGTGACGGATGCAAGCCGCGCGGTGGGCGTGGTCTCATCCCTGCTGTCACCCGACATGCGCGATAACTACGTGGAGACCCTGCGCGGCGAATACCGCAAGGTGGCTGACGCCCATGCCCGCTCGGAAGTCGACAAGCAGCGCCTGCCGATCGAGAAGGCGCGTGCCAACCGGATGAAACTTGATTGGGACTCGTACCGGGCGGCCAAGCCAACCTTTACCGGCGCACGCGTGTTCCGCAGCTACGATGTGGGTGAGCTTGTCCCCTATATCGACTGGACGCCGTTCTTCCAGACTTGGGAGCTCAAGGGCCGCTATCCTGCGATCCTTGAAGACGAGAAGCAGGGCGCGGCCGCCCGCCAGTTGTGGGACGATGCGCAAGCCATGCTCAAGCAGCTGGTCGAGGAGCGCTGGTTCAATCCGAAGGCGGTCATCGGCTTCTGGCCGGCGAACGCGGTGGGAGACGATATTCGCCTCTATAAAGGCGAGAGCCGCAGCGAGACGCTCGCCACTTTCCACGGCCTGCGCCAGCAACTCTCGAAGCGCGACGGCAAGCCCAATGTCTGCATCTCCGATTTTGTCGCGCCCGCCGAAAGCGGCAAGTCCGATTGGGTCGGGGCCTTCGTGGTRACATCCGGCATCGAGGAAGTACGGATCGCGGAAAAGTTCGAGCGCGCGAACGATGATTACCGTTCCATTCTCGTGAAGGCGCTTGCGGATCGTCTGGCGGAGGCCTTCGCCGAGCGCATGCATGAGCGCGTGCGCAAGGAGTTCTGGGCTTATGCGCCGGAGGAGAATCTCACCAACGAAGATCTGATCCGCGAGGAGTACAACGGCATCCGCCCGGCCCCAGGCTATCCCGCGCAGCCCGACCACACGGAAAAGGCGACGATCTTCAGCCTGCTCAATGCTGAGAAGAGCATCGGCGTGACGCTGACGGAATCCTACGCGATGTGGCCGGGCTCGTCCGTCTCCGGCCTCTATTTGGCGCATCCGGAAGCCTATTACTTCGGCGTCGCCAAGGTGGAACGTGATCAGGCGGAGGATTACGCCGACCGCAAGGGCATGAGCGTGATGGAAGTCGAGCGCTGGCTCGCGCCGATCCTCAACTACGATCCGGCAAATTACCGGCCGATGGCGGCGGAGTAGGCATCAGACAGAACTGTCATTCCGGACGGCGAAGTCGATCCGGAATGACGCATTTCTATTCCCGCCGTAGCGCCTCAATGGGATCAAGTTTCGCGGCTCTCTGCGCCGGGTAAAATCCGAAGAAGATGCCGACGAGCGCCGAGAAGCCGACGGCGATGATGATGGCGTTGGTGGAAACCAGCGAGGGCCAGCCGGCGAGTTGGGCGACTGCGTAGGCGGTTCCTGCACCGAGGGCGATGCCGATAGCTCCGCCGATGGTGGAGAGCGTGGTTGCCTCGATCAGGAACTGGCTCAGGATATCGCGTGGGCGTGCGCCKACCGCCAGGCGCAGGCCGATTTCGCGGGTGCGCTCGGTGACCGAAACCAGCATGATGTTCATGATACCGATTCCACCGACGAGCAGCGACACGGCGGCGACGGCTGCGAGCAGCATGGAGAGCGTGTTGGCTGAAGCCGAGGCTGTGTTGGCGATCTCGGTCAGGTTGCGGATGGAGAAATCGTCCTCCTGCTCGCCGGTGATGCGATGGCGCTGGCGGAGCAATTGGTTCATGGTCTCGATGCCCGGCTCGATATCCTCCTCGTTCGCGAATTTCACGAAGATCGAACCTACCGACCCGTCCTTGGCGTAGTTGCGGCCGATCACGCGGCGGCGGCCCGCATCGAGCGGAACGAAGACCACATCGTCCTGATCTTGACCGAAGGCGGATTGGCCTTTCGGAGCCATCACGCCGATCACGCGGAAGGGCACGTTGCGCACGCGCACGACCTGATCGATGGGATCGTCCTCGCCGAAGAGGTTGCGGGCAACCGTCTGTCCGAGAAGGATGACGATGTCGCCGCGGCGGATCTCTTCAGGGTCGAAACCGCGTCCGGTCGCGACATCCCATTCGCGGGCGGAAAACCAGTCGAGATCGATGCCGTAAATGCGCGTGCCCCAGTTGCTGCCGCCGGCAACGACCTGGGTTGATCCTTGCACGAAGGGAGCGGCGGCAACCACGCCGTCGACCTCTGTGCGGATAGCATGCGCATCCTCATCCGTGAGCGAGGAGGCGGCCCCCGCGCCAAGGCGCGCGCCGCCCTGCGTCACGTTTCCCGGCGTGACGATGGCAAGGTTCGCACCGAGCGAACGGATTTGCTGGTCGACGAGGTTGCGCGCGCCGGAGCCGATGGCCACCATGGCGATGACGGCGGCCACACCGATGACGATGCCGAGCATGGTGAGGAGACTGCGCAGCGCATTCGCCATGATTGCGGAGAGGGCGGAGCGGATCGCTTCCATCAGCCTCATCGCGCAATCTCCTCGGCAAGTTCACGCCGCGCATCGACCGGCTCCTGCCGGTGATCCTCGATGACCTTGCCGTCCTTGAAGCGCACGAGGCGGCGAGCATGGCGGCCCACTTCGGCATCGTGCGTCACGAGCACGATGGTGACGCCCTCGCGGTTGAGTTCCTGAAAGAGGCTCAGGATCTCGTTGGCCGTGCGGCTGTCGAGCGCGCCTGTCGGTTCGTCCGCGAGAAGAAGGCTTGGGCTGTTCACGAGCGCTCGCGCAATCGCGACACGTTGCTGCTGCCCGCCGGAGAGCTGCATGGGGCGATGGTGGGCGCGCTCCGCAAGGCCTACGCGGTCGAGCGCATTCAGGGCGCGTTCACGACGCGTCTTGCGGTCCATGCCCGCATAGACCATTGGCAGTTCCACATTGCTGAGAGCGTCGATGCGGGGCAGCAGATTAAACTGTTGGAACACGAAGCCGATTTCGCGGTTGCGCAGGCGCGCGAGTCCATCGGCATCGAGCGTTTCAACCTCCGTTCCGGCCAGCCGGTAGTGCCCGCTCGTCGGCTTGTCGAGGCAGCCGATGAGATTCATGAAAGTCGATTTGCCCGAACCGGAGGGGCCCATCACGGCGACGAAGTCCCCCTTGTCGATGTTGAGCGAGACGCCATCCAACGCCACGACGCGGCCTGCATCGAGATCGTAGATCCGCCGAAGATCGTGCGTTTCGATCAGGGCCATGGCGTATCCTCTTAGAACATGCGCGGTGGACGGGGCCGGCGGTTCGGGGCTGGGCCGCTCCCCTCTTCCGCATTCCCACCGCGCTGCGCCCCGGTAATGACGGCGGCACCCTCCTGCACGTCGCCACGGACGATCTCTGTGTAACTTCCATCGGTCACGCCAAGACGCACGGGAATGACTTGCGGATTGCCGTCGGCTCCGATCCGGTAGATGCGTCCGAAGCTGCCTTCATCCTGATCCTGCACGTCGCCGCGCGGACGGCGCTGGCGTGTCTGTGTTTCCGTCATGGCTGCCACCGCCACGGTAGGACGGAAGCGCAGAGCAGCGTTCGGAATGCGCAGCACATCTTCCCGCTCATCCGTGATGATCTGCAGGTTCGCCGTCATGCCGGGCAGAAGAGACAGATCCTGGTTCTTGACGGTGATCACCGCGGTGTAGGTCACCACGTTCTGCACGGTCTGCGCGCTGAGGCGCACCATTCGCACGCTGCCCGCAAAAGTGCGGTTCGGATAGGCGTTGACGGTGAAGGACACCTTCTGCCCGGCCTTGAGGCGGCCCACATCAGCTTCGTCGATATTGGCGTAGATGTCGATCTCGCGCAGATCCTGCGCGATGGTGAACAGGATCGGTGCGGAGAGCGAAGCGGCGACCGTCTGGCCAAGCTCGATGTCGCGCTTCACGACCACACCTTCGACAGGCGATTTGATGTCGGTTCGCGCCAGATCGATCTCGATGTCGCGCAGCTTGGCCTGACGCTGAAGAATCACCGCATTCGCGGATGCAAGGCCCGCTTCGGCGAGTGCGATATCCGCCTTTAGACCTTCCATCTCCGCGCGGTTGGAATCGATTTGGGCGAGTGCGGAAGCGATGTTTGCTTTCTGGACATCAACCTGCGTCCCGGCCTGCTCCAGCGCGGTCTGCGTGCCGACCGCGCGCGTGGTCAGTTCCTGCTGGCGCTCCAGCGTGCGCTGGGCATCCGCAAGCTGCGCCTGGGTACGATCGCGCTGCGCATTCAGGTCGGTGGCCTGCGCTTCGGCGCGCTGCAAGGTCGAGCGCGCCTTGTCGATCTGCGCGCGCTTGGTGTCTAGGTCGGCTCTCGCCTGCGCAAGGTCGGCCAGCGCGGCATCGCGGCGGGATTTGATCTGTTCGGAATAGAGGCGGGCGACAACCTGGCCTTCCTTCACCGGCGTGTTGTAGTCGGCGAGGATCTCGACCACCTGGCCCGAGAGCTGGGAGCCGACAAGGACAGTCGTGACGGGATTGAGCGTGCCGGTTGCGCGAACGCTGGCGGTGATGGAGCCGCGCTCGACGGTGCCGAGGCGGTAAGCCTGGTCCGATGCCTTGCCGCCGCCCGTGCCCCATAAGGCAAAGCTGCCTAGGCCTGCCGCAAGCACGGCAATGATCAACCAAACTCGGAAACGCCGCACGTTAAAACCCTCTTCACGACGAAGATGTTCATGAGCGGCGATTGTGGCCGATTTCCCAAAATGTTTCGAGTTAACTCTTTGTCATGCGCCGGCCGGTCGCTTCGCGATCAAATCGCGCAGGGTCATGATCGTGGACGCATCGGCCACGCCATCAACGCGCTCCGGGCGGAAATGGCGCTGGAAGGCGGTGACGACCTTCTCCGTGTCCTCATCGAAGGCGCCGTTGATCCGTAAGGTGTAGCCATACATGACCAGCATGGCCTGCAATGCCTCGATGGGCATGCCCTGGTCGCCCCGCGAGAAGAAGCGGCCGTCGCTCATGGAAGCGGAAGGCACCCAATGGCCGACACCGGCTTCATGCAGGCGCTTCCAGGGAAAGATCTCGCCGGGATCGACCTTGCGGCCGGGCGCTACATCGGAGTGCCCAAGCACGCGGGTGGCGGGAATACGCCAGCGAGTGACGATGTCCTTGGTAAGCGCCGCGACGCTCTCGATCTGCGCATCCGGGAAGGGCGGGAGCCCGCCGGGGTGGCCAGGATTGGCGATCTCGATACCGATGGAGCAGGAGTTGATGTCGATCTCCCCATCCCAGGAGGAGGCGCCCGCATGCCAGGCGCGGCGGGCTTCCGGCACAAGCTGCAGCACGCGCCCGTCGCCGAACACGAAGTAATGCGCGGAAACCTGCGAGACCGGATTGCACAGCCACATCAAGGCTTCGCCCTCATCGGGCATGCCCGTGTAGTGGAGGATCACCATGTTCGGACGCTGGCCGTCCTTGCGCTCCCCATGATTGGGCGAGGGGAAAACCTTCGCGGCAATAGAGCTCTCGGGGGACAGGGGGGCGCTCATCGGTTCACCTGAGATTCCGCTCGGCGGCAATGCGCTCCCAGGCGGCATTGATGACGGCCACGCGCTCAGTCGCGATCTTGATCGCTTCCGGCGGCAGGCCGCGGGCGATCTCCCGGTCGGGGTGGTTCTCGGCCACGAGCTTGCGGTAATGCCGCTTCAGTTCGTCGTCGCTCATGCTGCGGTCGGCCTTGAGGATGAAGTAGGGATCGTCGGAGCGCCTGACATGGCGCGCGGCGATGCGCTCGAAGTCCGTCTGCAAGAACCCGAAGATCGTCGCCACGTCGCGCAGATAGGCATATTCGGCTTCATGCACCGCCTCGTCTGCTTTGGCGATGTGGAACAGGCCGTCGATCACGTCTTCGAGGAGGGCGGGCTCATCCTTGAAGGCTTCGCCGATCTGGCGGGCATAAGCCTCGAAGCCGTCGGAGGTCTGCATGGCGAGTTCGAACAGGCTCTGGACTCTGTTGTGCTCGCCTTCCGGCACGTCGATGAGCTGTTCGAAGGCCTTGACCTCCACATCGACCACGACGCCGTCGGCCTTAGCCATCTTCGCGGCCAAGGCCACGAGCCCCATGGTGAAAAGGACATCGCGCGGCGGCTTCCCGAACGGGGCGCCTTCACGATCAATGAGCATGTGTCCGGCGACGCCGCCCAGGAGGGCGCCAATCGGCCCTCCCAATGCCAGGCCAAGACCGGCACCTCCCAGCTTACCCCAAATCGACTGAATCATCTTGGTATCAGTGGTACGCTCAAGTCCTTAAAAAAGAAAAGGGCCGGCTAAAAGAAAAAGGGACCGAGAACGTCTCGGCCCCTTAAATTCAATGTGAGGATGGCGATTAACGGCAGTAAACGTTGCCGTACACGTCCTGATAGGTTCCGTAGGGGCAGGCCGGGCCGCGCGGAGCCGTGCCAGCCCCGACAATTGCGCCACCTGCACCACCGATGGCAGCACCAGCCAAGGCGCCACCCGCAGTACCGGTAGCCGCACCACCGATAGCAGCGCCAGCGAGGCCGCCGATGGCAGCGCCGCCGACGGCGCGCTCACCAGGAGTGTTGCAAGCTGCCATTGAGAGGGTGAGAGCACCCGCCGCAATTGCTGTAATAATCTTCTTCATGGAGGCTTCCCTGTTCTATCGGGCTGTAGGCTGCCCAGCCCTACTTAGCTTGACCTTACGCTGTCGCCAACTCCCCGACAAAGAAGAAGTTCCTTGTAAGGTGGATAATATGTCGAAAAATTTTGGCTGGTTTTAGGCTAAAAATAACCGGAATTGCCGCATTTTCTGAGCATTGCCCCTTGGAAAGCCAGCATTGGGCGAACAAAGTTTCGACTTGCATTGTCACATCTTCGCCTTATTTGGCATTCACCGACCGCGCCCCCGTAGCGTATGCCATCAGGAGTTCAATAATGACTTGGCAGCATTTTCTGAGGACCCTGATGGTTGCTCTCCTCGGTGCTTCGGCACTGGCTCTTGCCTCCCATGCACGTGCGGAAAGTAATCTCATTTCTCCCCAGGAAGCTGAAATCCTCGTGAAGGCCCAGGCCGAGGAAAAGGCTGCTTTCGAGGCAGAGCTTGCCGCTCAGGAAGCGGAGATCGCCAAGGCGGGGGAGTCTGACAAGAAGGGCAAGTCCGCCAAATCCGCCGATAAGAAAAAGACGAAGGAAGCCGCCGTTTCTGCCGCGACTTCTCCCGAGGCTGTAAAGCCCGCGACTCAGGCCAAGGCGGTCGAAACGAAGGCCGACGAAGGCAAGGCCGAGGAGACTGCGTCGCTTCCCACTGTCCAGAAGCTTGCGATTCCGCGCGGCAGGGCCGATGAGGCCCGTTCCAGCGCCCTGAAGCCCCTGATCGCGCAATATGCGTCCGAGCATGGGATTCCGTATGAGCTGGCCGATGCGGTGGTGCGTCTGGAGAGCCGCTACAATACGGGCGCCCGCAACGGCCCGAATCTTGGTCTGACCCAGATCAACTTCCGCACGGCTCAATCCCTTGGCTACAAAGGCGATGCGGCCGGCCTCTTCGATGCCGAGACCAATCTGCGCTACGGCCTGAAATATCTTGCGCAGGCTTACAAGCTCGCCAGCGGCGACACCTGCGGCACGATCCTGCGCTATCAGTTCGGCCATCGCACGACGACCATGACCGGCGCTTCGCGGGTCTATTGCGCGAAGGTGAAAGTGCTCACCGCCGCTGCCGAATGATCAGGCGGCCTTGACGCGGGCCTGCCTTTCGCACCACATCCCATCCGTCAGCTGGCCGGGCGGCCGCTTCGAGTTCGCTCGGGGAGGAAAGTCCGGGCTCCATGGAAGCAAGGTGCCGGATAACGTCCGGCGGGGGTGACCCCAGGGATAGTGCCACAGAAAGCAGACCGCCCCGTATACGGGGTAAGGGTGAAAGGGTGCGGTAAGAGCGCACCGCGGACGCAGTAATGCGGACGGCACGGTAAACCCCACCAGGAGCAAAACCGAATAGGGACGACAGGCGCTCGCGCCAAGCCCGCTTCCAGGCTGGTCGTCCGGGTTGGTTGCTCGAGGCGGTCAGCAATGACCGTCCCAGAGGAATGGCCGCCACGTCCGAAGTCTTAGACTTTGGGCCCTACAGAACCCGGCTTACAGGCCAGCTGACCCCATCTTTCCACAGGCTCAATTCTGCGACAAAGCGGACCAAACCGTTGGTCTGCTTACGATTCATTAACCCTAAATGCGTCTGATGGGAGATGCGGGTCAGAAGGCTCGCGTCCCAGTCCCGTTCCGTTGACGCCCATAATATCCCATGTTATCCCAAACCATCCCGTCGACGGTGTTCTCCGAAGGGGACGTGAAGCGCTCAAAAAGCGCTGACATCCTGCTTCGGACTGAAGCGTTTTCGCCGACAACGGGTGGCAGGCAGACAAAGCCTGTCGGGGGGCTGACAATCGGGAGCTTGCGAGCTGCGGCCAATGAACCGCTTCGTGTCCAATTTCACCAACAAGTTGGATTCGAAGGGTCGCGTCTCGATCCCCGCATCCTTCCGGGCCGTTCTGGCCAGGGATGGATTCGAGGGTCTCTACGTTCATCCCGCGCTCGATGCGCAGGCTTTGGACGCAGGTGGCAACACGCTTCTGAACGAAATCGATGCGTTCTTGTCGACGCTGTCGCCTTATTCGGACGAGAGAGACCAGCTGTCGACGGCATTGTTCGGTACCAGCGAGATTCTCAAAGTCGATCCGGAGGGGCGTGTCATCCTGACGGACTCAGTGAAAGTACATGCCGGGATTGGCGATACGGTGACGTTCGTCGGACTCGGTCACAAGTTCCAGATTTGGGAGCCGGAGCGTTTCCGTGCGCACTTGGAGGAGGCGCGCACGAAGGTCAGGGACCTGAAGAAATCTCTCGGAAACCGGATCGTGGAGCCACGAATAGTGCAGAACACCTCACCAGGAGTGCGGGAGCAATGATGGGACGCGGCGACGGCCCAGAAGCCGGAGCCGCTGGCGGACCGACCCGTCACGTTCCCGTGCTCCTGGCGGAGGTGTGCGATGCGCTCGATGTGAAGCGCGGTGGCCTYTTTATCGATGGCACCTTTGGCGCAGGCGGATACACGCGCGCCGTTCTCGATGCACACCCTCAGAACAAGGTGATCGCGATCGACCGCGATCCCGATGCGATTACGGGCGGCGCATCTCTCACGGCAAAATTCAAGAAGCGGCTGATGCTGGTGTCGGGACGCTTCGGCGATCTCGATGAGCTTGCGCGCGAGCAGGGCTTCGAGAATGTCGATGGCGTCGTGCTCGATATCGGCGTGTCCTCCATGCAGCTCGATCAGGCCGAGCGCGGATTCTCGTTCCGCAACGATGGCCCGCTCGACATGCGCATGGAACAGAATGGGCCGAGCGCTGCCGATCTCATCAATGAATCCTCCGAGGCCGAACTCGCGGATATCTTCTATCATTATGGCGAGGAGCGCCGCGCCCGCGCGGTTGCGCGCGCCATCATCGAGATGCGGCGCCGCGAACCTTTCCAGACGACACGGCAGCTTGCCGATCTCGTCGCATCCCTCATCTGGCAGGAGCCGGGCGGCATTCATCCGGCAACGCGTGTGTTCCAGGGGCTTCGCATCGCCGTCAACGACGAGTTGGGCGAACTGGTGCGTGCGCTGCATGCGGCCGAGCGCATTCTGAAACCCGGCGGGCGCCTCGTCGTCGTGACATTCCACTCGCTCGAAGACCGTATCGTGAAGCAGTTCTTCGCCGCCCGCACGGGACGCACGCCGAGCGGCTCACGCCACATGCCGATGCAGGCCACCGCCGAGTCGACATTCGATGCGATCACGCGCGGGCCTGTGGGCCCAAGCGAGCAGGAGATGGCGCGCAACCCGCGCGCCCGTTCCGCGAAGCTGCGGGCAGGCGCGCGCACCGAGACGCCGGCACAGGAACCTCTGAGCGCCATCACCATGTTGGCCGAGCTGCCGCAGACAGCTGAGAAAAAGGGAGGGCGGCGATGAGCAAGCTGCTCCACATCGTTGCGATTTCCGCCCTGATCGGATCGGCGGGCTATGCCTATTCGGTCAAGTACGACACGCTGTTCTATTCCGAGCAGGTGGCAAAGCTGAAGTCGAAGGCGCAGCGCGAGCGCGAGGCTATCGCGGTGCTGCAGGCGGAATGGCAATATCTCGACCGTCCCGACCGCCTTCAGGCTGCAGCGGACCAGCATCTCGACCTTCAAGCGTTGAAGATCCAGCAGCTCGCCCGTCTCTCCGACCTGCCGAACCGTCCCGACCGTGGTGACGAGATCGGCCGCAAGCTCGAGGCGCTCGGCCTGCTTGAACCGACGGCGACGCCGAAGGATAGGACCAGCGTCGCCCGTACTCCCTCGACCCAAACCCCAAGACGGTAACGCCCGTGCTGCAAGAGCCTCATATCGAACCGCAGGGTAAGAGCCTTCCCCGGAAGCGTGGCATTCTCTCCCATGCCCGCGAGCTGTTTCGCTTGCGCCTCGACAAGAGCACGTCGCGCGTAGGGCTTGCGGCCTTCTGCTTCATGGGCCTTTTCACCGTGATCGGCGGACGCCTCGTGCATCTTGCGGTGACGAGCGAGAACACGAGCGAGGTGCGCCGCGCCGCATCCTCCGAAATTTCAGCCGCACGCCCCGACATCGTGGACCGCAACGGCGAGGTTCTCGCCACGGATGTGAAGATGGTCTCCGTCTTCGCGGAGCCGCGCAACATCATCGACAAGGACGAGGCAGTCGAGCTGCTCACTGCCGTCCTGCCCGATCTCGATGCCACGGACCTGCGCAACAAGCTCGGAACCAAGAAGGGTTTCGTGTGGGTCAAGCGCGAGATCACACCACGCCAGCAGGCGGAAGTGCATCGCCTCGGCATTCCCGGCGTCGGCTTCCTGCCCGAAAACAAACGCGTCTATCCGAACGCCGAGGCTGCTGC
This sequence comes from Microvirga sp. P5_D2, assembly GCF_054049475.1. Taxonomy (NCBI): domain Bacteria; kingdom Pseudomonadati; phylum Pseudomonadota; class Alphaproteobacteria; order Hyphomicrobiales; family Methylobacteriaceae; genus Microvirga; species Microvirga sp. P5_D2. The sequence continues at coordinate 45,064 of NZ_JBFUMH010000006.1, forward strand.
CCACGTGCTCGGCTTCGCCAACGTGGACAACGTCGGCATTGCCGGTATCGAGAAATATATCGACAGCATGGGGTTGCAGGACCTCAACGGCGCGGGCTTCAATATCTCCGCCGCCGACCTCAAGCCCATTCAGCTCTCCATCGACCTGCGTGTGCAGCATGCGCTGCGTGATGAGCTGGCAAAAGGCATGGCCAAGTTCAAGGCCAAGGCGACGGCGGGCGCGATCCTGGATGTGAACACGGGCGAGATCATCGCGCTCGTGTCCCTGCCGGACTACGATCCCAACAACCCGGTCGATGCGCTGGCGGACGACAAGATCAACCGCATCAATGTCGGCGTGTTCGAGATGGGCTCGACCTTCAAGGCCCTCACGGTAGCCATGGCGCTCGATTCCGGGAAGTACAACATCAACTCCACCTTCGATGCGCGCTCGGGCCTGCGCTATGGAAAGTTCACCATTGGCGATTATCACGCGACACATCGCGTGCTGACCACGCCCGAAGTGTTCGTGCACTCCTCCAACATCGGCACCGCGCGCATGGGTCTCGGCATCGGCGTTGAGGGCCACAAGGCTTTCCTGCGCAAGATGGGCCAGCTCACGCGTCTCGAAACCGAGTTGCCCGAGAATGCCGCGCCGATCGTTCCGCCGCGCTGGGGCGAGCTGAACACCATGACGATCGCCTTCGGGCACGGCCTCGCCGTCGCGCCGCTCCAGGCGCTTATGGCTGTGGGTTCGCTCGTCAATGGCGGCGTGATGATCAAGCCGACCTTCTTGAAGCGCGACGCGGCGGAAGCCCGCAAGAATGCCATGCAGGTGCTCAAGCCCGAAACGAGCGAGGCGATGCGCTATGTGATGCGTCTGAACGCGACGCATCCGGAAGGCTCTGCCTCCAACGCGGCGATCGCCGGATTCTTCGTGGGTGGCAAGACCGGCACGGCGGAAAAGGTGATCAACGGCCGCTATGCCAAGAACAAGAATTTTACGACCTTCACGGCGGTTTTGCCTTCCGACAAGCCGAAATATGTTTTCCTGACCATCATGGACGAGCCGCAGGCGGTTGAAGGCACTTATGGCTTTTCGACCGCAGGCTGGAACGCCGCGCCGACCACCGGCAACATCATCGAGCGCGTTGCGCCGCTCCTCGGCGTGCCGCCGCGCTTCGAAGCACCGGCGCAGCCGTTCCCCCTGATGTCGCGCCTCGGTGCATGGGGCAGCAAGCCATGATGCGGACCATGAAGCTCGGAGATCTGCTCAACGAGGCACAGGCGCTTTCGCAAGCCTCGGTCTCTATTTCCAAGCTTGCCTCAGACAGCCGCAAGGTCGAGCGCAATACGATCTTCTTCGCGGTGCCGGGTACAAAGGTAGACGGCATGAGCTTCGTGCCGCAGGCTGTGGCCGCTGGTGCCACGGCCATCGTGGGCGAGGCGGAGCGCCCGTCCGATCTTGCAGCGAATGTGGCCTATATCCGCGTCGGCGATGTGCGTGAGGCTCTCTCTCATGCCGCGTCGCGCTTCTATTCGCGCCAGCCTGAGAAGACGGTTGCCGTCACCGGAACCAGCGGCAAAAGCTCAGTGGCCGACTTTACGCGTCAGCTTTTCGCGCATCTCGGTCATAAGTCGGCAAGCCTCGGCACACTCGGCGTCATCACCTCGGATGGCGCAGCTTATGGCTCCCTGACGACGCCCGATCCGATTTCCCTGCACGAAACTCTCGACCGCCTCACTGGCGACGGTGTCACGCGTCTTGCCATGGAAGCTTCGTCTCACGGTATCGATCAGCGCCGGCTCGACGGTGTTGCTCTGAGCGCCGCAGGCTTCACCAATCTCGGCCGCGATCATCTGGATTATCACAACACCACGGAAGCCTATGCGGCCGCGAAGCTGCGCTTGTTCGATACGCTTCTGCCGAGCGACGCCCCAGCGATCATCAATGCCGACGGTCCTTATGCGGATGTATTCCTACAGGGCGTGAAGAACCGCGGCCTGCCGCTCATCACCACCGGCAGCGCAGGCGAGACCCTGCGCCTCGTCGACGTGAAGTCGGAAGGATTCTCGCAGGCTCTCACCATCGAGGCGTTCGGGAAAACTTACCGCACCGCGTTGCCGCTTCTCGGTGCATTCCAGGTAGAAAATGCGCTGGTCGCCGCAGGCCTCGTCCTTGCCGTCGAAGGCGAGGAGAAGCTCGCCGCGATCCTCGACGGTTTCAAGAATCTCAAAGGCGTCTCCGGCCGTCTGGAGCAGGTGGGCGAGGTCGATGGCGCGATCTGCATCGTCGATTACGCGCACAAGCCCGATGCCCTGGCGCATGTGCTCGATGCCCTGCGTCCCTTCGCCAAGAGCAGGCTCGTCTGCATCGTCGGCTGCGGCGGTGATCGCGACAAGGGCAAGCGTCCGCTCATGGGCCGCATCGCCGTCGAGAAGGCGGATGAGGTCATCGTCACGGACGATAATCCTCGCTCGGAAGACCCAGTTGCGATCCGCGCCGAAGTCATGCAAGGCGCCGTGGGTGCCCGCGAGATCGGCGACCGTTCGCTTGCCATCCACACGGCGGTGAAGGAGTTGCAAAGAGGCGATATTCTCGTCGTAGCCGGCAAAGGCCATGAAACGGGCCAAATCATCGGCGACCGGACCCTGCCGTTCTCGGATCACGATGAAGTCCGGGCGGCCATTGCGGAGAGGCAGGGATGAGTTCACCCCTTTGGACCAAGGATGAGATCGTTGCCGCCACCGGTGCCTGCATCGGCGGCGGCTTCACGCATGCGACCGGTGCGTCCATCGACACACGCACGCTGGAGCCGGGTGATCTCTACTTCGCCATCAAGGGCGATGTGCATGATGGGCACGACTTTGTTCCTGCCGCGCTGGAGAAGGGCGCATCCGCCGCTGTCGTGTCGGAAGAGAAGGCAGCTTCCTTTTCCTCCGATAAGCTCATCGTGGTGCCGGATGTGCTCGATGCCATGCGCCGGATGGGTGAGGCTGCCCGCAGGCGAACGAATGCCCGCATTGTCGCCATCACCGGTTCTGTCGGCAAGACCGGGACGAAGGAGGCCATGCGCCTTGCGCTCTCGCGCCAGGGTGCGACCCATGCATCGGTTGCTTCCTACAACAATCATTGGGGCGTTCCGCTCACTCTCGCGCGCATGCCGCGCGAAACCGAATTTGGAGTCTTCGAAATCGGCATGAACCATGCCTACGAGATCCTGCCGCTTACCGGCATGGTCCGTCCGCATGTGGCGGTGATCACCACCATCGAGCCGGTGCATATTGAATTCTTTCCCTCGCTCTGGGGTATCGCGGATGCCAAAGGGGAAATTTTCTCAAGCGTCGAGCCCGGTGGTGCGGCGGTGATCAACCGCGACAGCCCGTATTTCGAGCGCATGAAGGCACATGCCTTTGCGTCCGCTGCGGGCCGCGTGGTGAGCTTCGGCGAGCATGAGACGGCCGATATTCGCGCCGAGCGGATTCTCGTGAGGCCCGATCAATCCATCGTCGAAGCTACCGTGTTCGGTCAGCCCCTGACCTATAAGATCGGCACGGCCGGTCGGCATATCGCGCTGAATTCCTTAAGCGTGCTTGCGGCCTCCCACGCCCTTGGCGCCGATCTCGCTCTGGTCGCTCTGTCTTTCACCGAGTTGAAGCCGCCCATCGGGCGCGGTGAGCGGACCATGCTTTCCATCGGTGATGGGGAGGCGCTCCTGATCGACGAGAGCTACAATGCCAATCCTGCCTCCATGCGCGCGGCCTTGTCCAATCTCGGCGCGGTGGAGCTTGATCGTCAAGCTAAGCGCATTGCCGTGCTGGGCGATATGAAGGAACTCGGAGAAAAAGGTCCTGGCCTGCATGAACGTCTCATGGAAGCCGTCGAAGGCAACGCCATTGATCTGGTGTTCGCGGCAGGCCCTCTCATGAAGAACCTCGTGGACAAGCTTCCGAAGGCGAAAGTTGCGCTCCATACCGAGACTTCGGCCGAGCTCGTGGACGCGGTCTGTGCTGTTGTCCGCCCCGGCGATGCGGTGATGGTGAAGGGGTCGCTCAGCATGAAGATGGCCTTGATCGTCAAGGCCCTGAAAGAACGTTACGGCGCGGGCCAAGTTGCGCACGCGCTGAAAGGATGAGTACCCATGTTGACCTGGTTGGCTGAATTCAGCCCTTACTTCAGCCCCCTGAACATCTTTCGCTACATCACGTTCCGCACCGGCGGCGCGACGGCGACGGCTTTGCTCTTCGTGTTCCTGTTCGGACCGGCGATCATCTCGCTCCTGCGCCTGAAGCAGGGCAAGGGACAGCCGATCCGCGAGGATGGCCCGCAATCGCATCTGCTCACCAAGCGCGGCACGCCCACCATGGGCGGCCTGATGATCATGGCGGGCGTGCTGGTCTCCGCACTGCTCTGGGCGAACCTCGCCAATCCTTATGTCTGGATCGTGATTTTCGTCACCGTTGGCTTTGGCGGCATCGGCTTTTATGACGATTATCTCAAAGTCACGAAGCAGTCGCACAAGGGCTTCTCCGGCCGCTCGCGTCTCGCCATCGAAGCTGCCATCGCGGCGATTGCCTGCATCGCAATTTCCTATGTGGAAGCGCCCGGCCTCGCCAACAAGCTGGTGCTGCCCTTCTCAAAAGAACTGATCTTCAATCTCGGCTGGTTCTACATCGTCTTCGCGGGCTTCGTCATCGTCGGCGCGGGCAATGCCGTGAACATCACCGATGGTCTCGATGGCCTCGCCATCGTGCCGGTGATGATCGCAGCGGGCACCTTCGGCTTCATCGCCTATCTCGCGGGTAATGCCGTCTTCGCCAATTACCTGCAGATTCATTTCGTGCCCGGCACGGGCGAGCTTGCGGTTATCTGCGGCGCGCTCATTGGTGCGGGCATCGGCTTCCTCTGGTTCAACGCGCCTCCCGCCCAGATCTTCATGGGCGATACGGGATCGCTCGCGCTCGGCGGTCTGCTCGGCACGATCGCTGTCGCTACCAAGCACGAGATCGTGCTCGCCATCGTCGGCGGCTTGTTCGTGCTGGAGATTATGTCCGTGATCATCCAGGTCGCCTCGTTCAAGCTCACGGGCAAACGTGTCTTCAAGATGGCGCCGATTCACCATCACTTCGAGCAACTCGGCTGGACCGAGCCGCAGGTGGTCATCCGCTTCTGGATCATCGCCGTGGTGTTGGCTCTCGTCGGCCTCTCGACCCTCAAGCTGCGGTGAGCCGATGACGCCCGTCACGACCTTTGCTGGCAAAACTCTTGCACTCTTCGGCCTCGGCGGTTCGGGGCTCGCGACGGCGCTCGCCCTGAAAGAGGGCGGGGCGCACGTGATTGCCTGCGACKACAATCCGGCGAAGATGGCGGAGGCTGAAGGGCAGGGCATCGAGACTGGCGATCTGCGCCAGATCGACTGGTCGAAGGTGTCGGCGCTCGTTCTCTCGCCCGGCGTTCCGCTTACTCATCCCGAGCCGCATTGGTCCGCGAAGTTGGCAAAGGAAGTCGGCGTCGAGATCGTCGGCGATATCGAATTGTTCTGCCGCGAGCGCGCCAAGATTGCGCCGAACGCGCCGTTCATCGCGATCACTGGGACAAACGGCAAGTCCACTACGACGGCGCTCATCACGCATATCCTGCGCGAAGCCGGCCGGGACGTTCAGATGGGCGGTAATATCGGTACGGCGATCCTTTCGCTTGAACCGCCCGCCGACAACCGCATTCACGTGATCGAATGCTCCTCGTTCCAGATCGATCTCGCACCCTCGCTTAACCCGACCATCGGCGTCCTTCTCAACCTGTCGCCGGATCATCTCGACCGGCATGGGACGATGGAGAGTTACGCGGCGATCAAGGAACGGCTGGTGGCGAATGCACAACAGGCCGTCATCGGCATTGATGATGAGCTGAGCTGCATGATTGCGGACAGATGTGCTGCAGAGGGTGTAAGCGTTTCACGCCTCTCGCTCATGCCGATAGGGGCCAAGGGCGTCTTTGTGGATCGCGCAATGTTGATCCACGTGACGAATTTCGAGGCCAGATCCGTCGCGGATCTTGCTGGTATCGGTTCTCTGCGCGGCGATCACAATGCGCAGAACGCTGCGGCGGCGGTTGCCGTCGTTCTCCTCAGCGGCATCGATCCTCAGACTATCCAGCTCGCCCTTCGCACCTTTCCAGGTCTACCCCATCGCATGGAAGAGGTCGGGCACATCGGCGGGTCGCTTTTCATCAATGATTCCAAGGCCACCAATGCCGATTCGACGGAGAAGGCGCTCAAGTCCTTCAACGACATCCTTTGGATTCTCGGCGGCAAGGCGAAGGAAGGCGGCATCGAGCCGTTGCGTGAATATTTCCCGAAAATCCGCAAGGCATACCTGATCGGTACGGCTGCGGAAGGTTTTGCCAGGACGCTCGGCAACGATGTGCCCTATGTCCGCAGCGAAACACTCGACAAGGCCGTCGAACAGGCAGCTTCGGATGCCCAGACTATGAACGGCCCGTCGGTCGTTCTCCTGTCGCCCGCCTGCGCGTCCTACGATCAGTTTCCAAATTTCGAAGTGCGCGGAAATCGGTTCCGCGAATTGGTCCGGGCATTGCCCGGTATTGAGGCCAAGGGGGCCTAAAGAGATGGTGTCGCGCGCGGAACGCTCGGCTTTCAGCGATTGGTGGTGGACGGTCGACCGGCTGCTACTGGCGGCGCTCGCGATCCTCGTGCTCGCCGGCCTCGTCTTTCTCATGGCCGGCGGCCCGCCCGTCGCGGAGCGGTTGGGGCTCTCGACATTCCACTTCGTGAACCGCCAGGCGATGTTCCTTCTGCCGGCGCTGCTCATCATGCTGCCGGTCTCGTTCCTGTCCCTGCGCCACATCCGGCGGCTCGCGCTGCTGGTCTATATTGGCGGCATGGCGTTGATCATGCTGGCGTTCCAGTTCGGCCCCGAGATCAAGGGCGCGCATCGGTGGATCGTGATCGGCCCACTCGGCATCCAGCCGTCCGAGTTCGTGAAGCCCGCCTTCGTCGTGCTCGCCGCCTGGGCCTTCTCGGAGGGTGCGCGGCGCAAGGATATGCCGGGTGCGCTGCTCGCGCTGATGCTTCTGCCCGCCACGATCGTCCCGCTCATCCTTCAGCCGGATTTCGGCCAGACCATGCTTGTCACCATCGTGTGGTGCGGGCTCTTCTTCGTCGCCGGTCTGCACTGGTTCTGGGTGATGGGCCTTGGCGGCGCGGGCCTGCTAGGCATCGTCGCGGCCTATGAATTCCTGCCGCACGTGCGGGCCCGTTTCGAGCGCTTTCTCGACAAGGAATCCGGCGATACGTTCCAGGTAGACACCGCGATGGAATCCTTCTCCCGCGGCGGCTGGCTCGGGCGTGGTCCGGGCGAGGGCACCGTCAAGCGCATCCTTCCCGACGCGCATACCGACTTCATCTTCGCAGTTACGGCGGAGGAATTCGGCATCATCGTGTGCCTGTGCCTGTTGATGCTCTTCGCCTTCATCGTCTTGCGCGGCCTCATGCTCGCCAAGCGCAGCGAGGACACGTTCTGCCGTCTGGCGGCAACGGGCCTTGTCCTCATGTTCGGCCTCCAGGCCTGCATCAACATGATGGTGAACGTTCACCTCATGCCGGCAAAGGGCATGACGTTGCCTTTCATCTCCTATGGCGGATCCTCGCTGCTGTCGTTGGCGCTGGGAATGGGCTTCCTCATCGCGCTCACGCGCCGCCGCCCGCGCGCCGAAATGATGGAGAACTTCAATCAGGATTGGCCGCGCGGATGAATGCTCCCCTCATTCTCCTGACCGCCGGTGGAACAGGTGGGCATCTGTTCCCCGCCGAAGCCTTGGCGAATGCGCTGAAAGCGCAGGGCCTGCGCGTGGCGCTTGCCACCGACAAGCGCGCCAATGCCTATGCGGGCTCCTTCCCGGCGGATGAGATCGTTGAGATTCCGTCCGCTACGCCATCGGGTCGTTCCGTGCCGCAGATCGCGAAGGCGGCGCTTATGCTTGCGCAAGGCACGCTCAAGGCGACTTCCGTGATCCGCCGCATGAAGCCCGCCGTGGTCGTGGGCTTCGGCGGCTATCCCACCGTGCCGCCCGTGATCGCCGCATCGCTTTTGAAAGTGCCGACCGTCATTCACGAGGCGAACGGCGTCATGGGCCGTGCGAACCGGCTGCTTGCCCGGCGCGCTTCCGCCATCGCGACGGGTTTTGCCGATACCAAGGGCATTCCGGCCAATGTGCCGGGCAGGGTCTTCCAAACCGGCAACCCCATCCGCCCGGCTGTTCTGGAAGCGGCGAAGCAGGCTTATTCTCCGCTTACATCTGATGGGAAGCTGCGGCTTCTCGTCGTGGGCGGCAGCCAGGGCGCCCGCGTGATGAGCGATGTCGTGCCGCCCGCTATTGAGCTTCTGCCGCAGGAGCTGCGCTCGCGTCTTTCCATCACCCAGCAGGCGAGGGGAGAGGATCTGGAGCGCGTGCGCGCGCACTACCAGCGCCTTGGCGTGGAATTCGAGGCCGAGCCCTTCTTCCAGGATCTGCCGCAGCGCCTTGCGAAGGCGCATCTGGTCGTCTCGCGCTCGGGCGCTTCGACGGTGGCGGAGCTTGCGGTGATYGGCCGTCCCTCGATCCTCGTGCCCCTGCCGGGCTCGCTCGATCAGGACCAAGCGGCGAACGCGAAAACCCTTGGAGACCTTGGCGCTGCCATCGTTCTCCCGCAATCGGAGTTCACTCCTGAGCGCCTGGCGGCGGAAATCCGCTCCACTTTTCAAGCGCCTGACCGCTTGACCAAAGCCGCTTCCGCTGCACATAGCGCCAGCATCACGGACGCAGCCGAGCGCCTCGCTCAGGCCGTGCTCCAACTGATACCTGATAACAAGAACGGAATGATTTCATGAAACTGCCGCCGAAGCTTGGTCCCATTCACTTCATCGGCATCGGTGGCATCGGCATGTCGGGCATCGCCGAAGTCATGCATAATCTGGGCTACAACGTTCAGGGTTCTGACGCCGCCGACAATTACAACGTGAAGCGCCTCGAAGACAAAGGCATCAAGACCTTCATCGGACACAAGGCCGAGAATGTGGAGAATGCCGAGATCGTCGTTGTCTCCACCGCGATCAAGCGCGACAACCCGGAACTGATCGTGGCGCGCGAGAAGCGCCTGCCTGTCGTGCGCCGCGCCGAGATGCTCGCCGARCTSATGCGCYTCAAGTSCTGCGTCGCKRTSGCCGGCACCCAYGGCAAGACCACGACGACSTCGMTSGTCGCRRCGCTGCTCGATGCSGGYGRWCTCGAYCCSACCGTCATCAATGGCGGCATCATCAATGCCTATGGCACCAACGCCCGCATGGGCGACGGCCAGTGGATGGTGGTGGAGGCAGACGAGTCCGACGGCACCTTCCTGAAGCTTCCCGCCGACGTCGCCATCGTCACCAATATCGACGCCGAGCATCTCGACCATTTCGGCACGTTCGATGCGATCAAGGAAGCCTTCCATTCCTTCATCAACTCGATCCCGTTCTACGGCTTCGCGGTTATGTGCATCGATCATCCGACGGTTCAGGATCTCGTGGGCCGCATCGAGGATCGCCGCATCATCACCTACGGCGAAAACCCGCAGGCCGATGTGCGCATCATGGATATCGATCCGCGTGGCGGACAGACCAAGTTCCGCGTCATGATCCGCGACCGTCGCCCCGGCTTCCGTCTCGAGCTCGAAGACCTTGTGCTGCCGATGCCCGGCGCACACAACGCCCTCAACGCCACGGCGGCGATTGCGGTTGCGCATGAGCTCGGCGTCTCGCCGGATGCGATCCGCAAGGCGCTTGGCGGCTTCGGCGGYGTGAAGCGGCGCTTCACCCGCACGGGCGAGTGGAACGGCGTCACCGTGTTCGACGATTACGGTCATCACCCCATCGAAATCGCGGCGGTGCTGAAAGCCGCGCGAGCCTCGACGGATGGTCAGGTGATCGCTGTGGTGCAGCCGCATCGCTACTCGCGCCTGCACTCGCTCTTCGATCAATTCTGCACCTGCTTCAACGATGCGGATGCTGTGATCGTTGCTCCGGTCTATGCGGCAGGCGAGCAGCCGATCCCGGGTGCCGACCGCGACGGTCTCGTGTCTGGTCTCAAGGCACGCGGACATCGCAACGTGATGGCTCTGGAAAAGTCGGAAGAGCTGGCAGGCCTCATCAAGGGCGTTGCTAAGCCGGGCGATTACGTGATCTGCCTCGGCGCAGGCAACATCACGCAATGGGCCTATGCGCTTCCGGGCGAGCTCGAGGCGCTTGGCGAGAAAGCGGCTTGATAATTTGTGGCACAGCCCAAGGTTTCCTCATCCTGAGGGGAGCGCATTGCGCTCGTCTCGAAGGACGAGGAAACCACTTCCAGTGTTCTCTGGAGACGCCCTCGTCCTTTGAGACGCGAGCCATGCTCGCTCCTCAGGATGAGGCCTGTGGAGTGGTTGATGTTTCCTGATCTCGTTCCTGAACTCAAAGCAGCCATGCCCGAACTGCGCGGCAAGCTGGAAGCGAATGCGCCGACAGCACCGTTGTCGTGGTTTCGCACGGGCGGGCCGGCGCAGGTGCTGCTCACGCCGGCCGATGCGGATGATCTCGCTTACTTCCTGCGACGCCTTGATCGAAGCATTCCCGTCCTCGTGGTCGGCCTCGGCTCGAACCTGCTCATCCGCGATGGCGGATGGGAGGGTGTGATCATTCGATTGGGCAAAGGCTTTGCCGAGGTCTCTGTCGAGCCGGGCCTGCGCGTTCGGGCCGGTGCCGGTGCTCCCGACGTGAAGGTGGCCCGCGCTGCCGCGGAGGCCGGTATTGCCGGGTTGTCCTTCCTGCGCGGCATTCCGGGAGCCATCGGCGGCGCGCTTCGCATGAATGGCGGAGCCTATGGCGGCGAGACGAAGGATGTGGTCGTCGAGGCCAAGGGCATCACCCGCACAGGCGAGCCGGTCTCCTTCACCAATGCGCAGATGGGCTTTACCTATCGGCATTCGAGCGTGCCGGACGATGTGATCTTCACCGAAGCCCTGTTCGAGGGACGTTCGGGCAATCCGGAAGAGATCCTCGCCGAGATGAATGCGATCACCGAGGCGCGTTCCTCCACTCAGCCCGTCAATACGCGGACAGGCGGCTCGACCTTCAAGAACCCGCCGGGCAAGAAGGCCTGGGAGCTTGTCGACGCGGCCGGATGCCGGGGGCTGCGAATCGGCGATGCGCAGGTCTCCGAGATGCACTGCAACTTCCTGATCAACCACGGCTCCGCCACTGCCGCCGAGATCGAGGGACTGGGCGAGGAAGTTCGCCGCCGGGTCCGCGAGATGTTGGGCGTCGAGCTCGAATGGGAGATCAAGCGCGTCGGTCGCGTTCAGGCGTAAACACACCCCGAATCACTTTGTTAACGCCCGGCTGCTTCATTGAGCTGGGTGCCAATCCAAGGAGCAGATCATGGCCAAGCACGTTGCCGTCCTCTATGGCGGCTGGTCGGCGGAGCGCGAAGTCAGCCTCAGCACGGGCCGGTCCTGCTGCAAGGCCTTGGAAGAGCAGGGCTACAAGGTCACTCCCATCGACGTACAGCCCGATATCGCCACCGTACTCCAGGCCACCGCGCCGGATGTGGTGTTCAATGCGCTTCATGGACCAGTGGGAGAGGACGGCACCATCCAAGGACTGCTGGAAGTCTTAAGGATTCCCTATACGCATTCGGGCGTTCTGGCTTCCGCCCTCGCCATGCAGAAGGACAAGGCGAAGGTCATCATGGCCGCCGCCGGCGTATCGGTTCCAAAAGGCGTGGTCGTTAACCGGATGGAGGCGGCGAAAAGTCACGTTCTGCCGGCTCCCTACGTCGTCAAACCGATGAACGAGGGCTCCTCGAAAGGTGTTATCATCGTGCGCGAGGACCGCTCCCATCCGCCGCAGGAACTGCTACGCGAGGACTGGGCTTTCGGGGATGAAGTCCTTGTAGAATCATATGTTGCGGGCCGCGAACTGACTTGCGCCGTCATGGGCGACAAGGCCCTCGGGGTCATCGATATCCGCCCTGCGACCGGGGTCTTCTACGATTATGATGCAAAGTATGTGAAGGGCGGCTCCATTCACGTCCTCCCGGCAGAAATTAAACCGAATATTTACCAAAAGGTCCAAGAGTTGGCATTAACGGCGCATCAAGCGCTCGGCTGTCGGGGAATCAGCCGTGCCGACTTACGGTACGATGATACTCCCGGGGGAACGGGGGAACTCGTTGTCCTGGAGGTTAACACCCAACCCGGCATGACCGAGACGAGCTTGGTGCCAGAACTGGCAGCCCATGCGGGCTATACGTTTGGCGAGCTTGTGCAATGGATGGTGGAGGACGCTACCTGCAACCGATGACGGCCTACCCGGCCGGACGTACGGTTGCGCATGCTGCCTCCGGAGGCCGGAGGCCAGCTCCCCGAATCAAGAAATTCTTTGGCTCCTCCAAGAGCGTTCGCCGGCGGTCTTCCGGCGTTCCCATCGAGCAGCGCGTTCCGCGCTTCCTCGGCACCTATCTCGCCCTCGGCTTCTTCACCGGCGTCGTGACCCTCGGCCTCTGGCAAGGCGGCCACCTCGACAGCTTCATCCGCGACAACGGCCAGCCGCATCATGCACTGGCCCGCGCCGTCGGCCTCGGCTTGGAGCAGGTCACCATTTCCGGCATCTCGCAGATCCGCGAGAACGAGGTTCTGGCTGCCGCCGGCATCAATTCCAAGCTGTCGCTGGCCTTCCTCGACGTGAACGATCTGCGTGAGCGCCTCGAGCACGTGCCGCTGATCAAGAGCGCGACCGTGCGCAAGCTCTATCCCAACGAGCTGGTGATCGGCCTCACTGAGCGTGAGCCCCATGCTCTCTGGCAGAACAACGGCGAGCTGTTCATCATCGCCGCCGACGGCACCGTGATCGATCTCATGCAGGACGAGCGCTTCGTCGATCTGCCTTTCGTGGTGGGCGAGAACGCGAATGTGCGCAGCAAGGATTATCTGGCACTGCTCGAATCAGCCGGTCCTCTCAAGAACCGCGTTCGCGCCGGCACGCTCGTCGCCGGTCGCCGCTGGACGCTCAAGATGGACAACGGCATGGACGTGCGCCTGCCGGAACTCGGCGCCGCCCAGGCGATGGCGCGGCTCGTGAAGCTCGAGGAAGAGCAGAAGATTTTGGAAAAGGACGTTCTGGCGGTCGATCTGCGCATGGCGGATCGAGTCGTGGTTCGTCTGTCGGAAGAAGCGGCAGTGGCTCGCGCCGAGTCGCTCAAGAAGAAGCCAATGCGCGGCAAGGGGATCGACACATGAGTCTCTCGGGTCACGGCCTGACACCGCGTCTGAAGCCGCTCTCGGCGAACAAGAGAGCCATCCTCTCTGTTCTCGATATCGGGACCAGCAAGGTGGTGTGCGTGGTCGCCGAGCTGAAGCCGGCGGACGAAGTGGAATCGCTGCGCAGCCGTACCCACGTGGCGCGCATTCTCGGCATCGGTCATCAGCGCTCGGCCGGCCTCAAGGGCGGCGTCATCGTCGATCTCGAAGCGGCCGAGACCGCGATCCGCCAAGCGGTTCACGCCGCCGAGCGGATGGCGAAGGTCGAGATTCAGTCGGTGATCGTCAACCTCACCGGCGGTCGTCTCGCTTCCGAGCATTTCGATGCGCATGTGCCGGTACGCGGCGCGGTCGGCGAAGGCGATGTGCATCGGGTTCTCGATGCCGCATCCGCTTACGATCTGCGCCGGGGCAGGGCGGTTCTTCATGCGCTGCCGACGGGCTTCTCGCTCGATCAGCAGAACCACATCGTGGATCCCGCCGGCATGATCGGTGAGCGTCTCGGCGTGGACCTGCATGTGGTGACGTCGGAGTCCGCGGCTGCACGCAATCTCATGCTCGCTGTCGAGCGCTGCCATCTCGGCGTCGAGGCCGTGATCGCCTCTCCCTATGCGGCAGGCCTCTCGGCACTGGTCGATGACGAAGCCGATATGGGCTGCGCGGTTGTCGACATGGGTGCCGGCACCACGAGCGTGGGCATCTTCTCCAACGGGCATCTGGTTCACACCGATGCCGTCGCCGTCGGCGGTCACCACGTGACCATGGACATCGCGCGCGGTCTCACGACCCGCGTGTCCGCAGCCGAGCGGCTGAAAACCCTCTACGGCTCCGCGATCTCTTCGAGCGCGGATGACCGGGACATGATCGCGGTGCCGCAGGTCGATGAGGACGAACGTGACGTTCCGAATCATCTGCCCAAGTCACACCTCGTTCGCATCATCAAGCCGCGGGTCGAGGAAATCCTCGAACTCGTGCGCGACCGCCTGAAGAGCGCGGGCTTCGCAGCCCAAGCCGGACGGCGCGTGGTGCTGACGGGCGGCGCAAGCCAGCTCGTCGGGCTGCCGGAAACGGCACGCCGCATTCTGCAGGGTCAGGTTCGTGTCGGGCGTCCGCTCGGCATCAAGGGCCTGCCGGAAGCGGCGAAGGGCCCCGCCTTTTCGGCGGTGGTCGGCCTCCTGGTCTACCCCCAGGTGGCGCATATCGAGTATTTCGAGCCGCGTTCGAGCGGCTTGTTTCAGAGTACGGGAACCGACGGCTACTTCTCGCGGGTGGGCCGGTGGATTCGCGATAGTTTTTAAAGCGTAACGCGATGACGCGGCGGGTCATCGCGGGAGTTCCAAGTCAACAAAAGTAAGCGTCGGCCAAACGCTGTCAGTGAAAAAGGCCAAAGAGGCACAGGTCATGGCAATCAATCTGCAAGCTCCGGACATCCGGGAACTCAAGCCGCACATCACCGTCTTCGGCGTCGGCGGCGCCGGCGGCAACGCTGTGAATAACATGATCGAGTCCGGTCTGGAGGGCGTCGAGTTCGTGGTGTCGAACACCGATGCGCAGGCGCTGGCCTCCTCGAAGGCTCCGCGCGTGATCCAGATGGGCATTCAGGTCACCGAAGGCCTGGGCGCAGGCTCGCAGCCGGAAGTCGGCCGCGCCGCCGCTGAAGAGGTGATCGACGAGATCCGCGATCAGCTCGCAGGCTCCCACATGGTGTTCATCACCGCCGGCATGGGCGGCGGCACCGGCACCGGCGCTGCTCCGGTCGTGGCACGCGCTGCCCGCGAACTCGGTATACTGACGGTCGGCGTCGTCACGAAGCCGTTCCAGTTCGAAGGCGTGCGCCGCATGAAGCTTGCCGAGTCCGGCATTGCCGAGCTGCAGCAGGCGGTCGATACCCTCATCGTCATCCCGAACCAGAACCTGTTCCGCGTCGCCACGGAAAAGACGACCTTCGCGGACGCCTTCTCCATGGCCGACCAGGTGCTCTACTCGGGCGTTGCCTGCATCACCGACCTGATGGTCAAGGAAGGCCTCATCAACCTCGACTTCGCCGACGTGCGCTCCGTCATGCGCGGCATGGGCAAGGCCATGATGGGCACGGGCGAGGCATCCGGCGAGAAGCGCGCGATCCGCGCCGCCGAGGCCGCCATTGCCAACCCGCTCCTCGACGACGTGTCGATGAAGGGCGCTCGCGGCCTGTTGATCTCGATCACCGGCGGCAACGACCTGACCCTCTACGAACTCGACGAAGCCGCCACCCGCATCCGCGAGGAAGTGGATCAGGATGCCAACATCATCCTCGGCGCAACTTTCGACGAGAGCCTGGAAGGCATCATCCGCGTCTCCGTCGTGGCGACCGGCATCGACCATGCGATCATGGAAAACGGCGGCGACCTGACTGCCACCGAGCAGCGGATCTCCGAGGTGGCCGAGCGCCTGCGTGCCGAGGCCCGGGCTCGTGCCACGCACACCCAGGCCGTGCCGACCTTTCGCGCCACCCCCCAGGCTGAGTCGTTGAGAGCTGCTCAGATCCTGACGGAAGGTTCTCCGGTTCTCGCTCCGGCCCCGGTTGCCATGGCTCAGCCCATGGAACCCACTCCGCAGCCGGTGGTTCGGGACGACGTGATCCTCACCCCCGCCCAGCCCCGTCAGGCCATGGCTTATGAGGCTCCGGCCCCGCAGCAGCCCGTCTACGACGAGCCGATGCAGCAGGATGCTTTCATCCCGCCGCAGGCCGAGCGCGCCATGCGCCCCGCCCGCATGCCTCGGATCGACGAGCTGCCGATCCCGGCCCAGAACCAGATCCGCGCTAGCCGTGGCGAAATGGACCCAGCCCACGAGCACAAGCCGTCCCTGATCCAGCGTCTGGCCACCATGGGCTTCGGACGTCGTGAGGAGCCGCAGCACGCTCCGGTCGAGCAGGCTCCCCGCCAGGAGGCTCCGCGCCAGCAGATGTCTCCGGTTCACGCCGAATACGCCCGTCGCCCGGTTCCCCAGGCGCAGCGTCCGGCGCAGGCTCCCGGTCAGCGGAGCATGGAAGACGATCAACTGGAGATTCCGGCCTTCCTTCGCCGTCAAGCGAACTAAGCTTAACCGGAATTGTTACAAGATTAGCCCCCGGTCGCGATGCGACCGGGGGCTTTGCTTTTAAAGCCGTTTATTAACAAATGGTTAAGACTTATCCACTCTGTAACAGAACGTAAGAAAGCGTGATTTGGCCTAGCCTGACCGGCCGACTATGTTGCCCCTATCCAAAAGGGCAGGAGCTTTAATCCCAGCCCGTCAATCAGTGATTTTACTACAGCGAACGCCGGCCGCCGCCTGAGGGGATATCCAGCAAGCAGCGATGTTGTTCGAGGTTCAGAGATAATGAAGCAAAGCCATCAAACCACACTCCGCGCTGCCGTTACCCTGGTCGGAATCGGCGTCCATTCGGGAGATGAGGTGAAGATGATCCTCCACCCCGCGGAGGTGAACCACGGCATTGCCTTCCTGCGCACCGGCCTTCCGGGCGGCCTGGACCGTCTCATCGATGCCCGCCACCTGGCTGTGACCGCCACCGAGCTCTGCACCGTGATCGGCGATCGCGAGAGCGGCGCCGTGGCCACCATCGAGCACCTCATGGCCGCTCTCACGGGCCTCGGCATCGACAACGTGCTCATCGAGATCGATGGGCCGGAAGTGCCGATTCTCGACGGCAGCTCAGCTCCCTTCATCGACGCGGTCGATCAGGTCGGCATTGCCGTCCAGGGCGCGGCCCGCCGTTACCTCAAGGTTCTCAAGCCCGTCCGCGTCGAGCAGGGCAGGGCATTCGCCGAGCTGATCCCCAACGAGCGCGCCTTCCGCCTCGATGTGGAAATCGACTTCCCCACGGCCGTGATCGGTCGCCAGCGCAAGGTCATTGACCTCAGCCCCTCCGTGTTCCGTCGCGATATCTCCCGCGCCCGCACCTTCGGGTTCATGCGCGATGTGGAAAAGCTATGGAGCGCCGGTTTCGCTCTGGGCGCATCGCTCGAGAACACCGTCGCCATTGGCGAGGACGGGATCATGAACCCGGAAGGCCTGCGCTATGCCGACGAGTTCGTGCGCCACAAGCTTCTGGACGCAGTCGGCGACCTGTCCCTCGCGGGCCTTCCGCTGCTAGGCACCTACCGCTCCTATTGCGGCGGCCACCGCCTGAACTTCTCCGTGCTTGAGGCCCTGTTCTCCAGCCGCTCCAACTACGCCATCGTGGACGCCGCTCCCCGGCGCGAGACGGGCTATGCGGAAGTCGGCAGCGCGGCCATGACGGCCTTCGCTCAAGAAGTCCACTAAGGTTTTTCTTCCCTCTGGCGTCACCATTCCATAAAGTGGTGCATCGGATTGATCCCAAAAGTGCAAATCCACTTTTGGGTCCGATGCTCTAGCGCCCATTGGCCGCAGTCTTTCTTGCGGCCTGAATCGATCACATTGGGTAAAGCCGTCGCGATGGGGTTGGCTCTTGACCCCTGCATAGGTTAAAGAACCTCTGGTGCATCGTTTAAAAATCGTCGAGCACGGATTTTGGAGGACCGCGAAGCCATGTCTTTCGCGAAGGTTTACTTGAGCTTGAGAGCCGCTGCGGGGCGTGCGCTGCTGGTCGGCGCCTGCGGCTTGGCGCTTGCTGGCTGCGACACCCTTTCTTCGATCAACCCGTTCGACAAGAGCGAAACCTACAAGCCGGAGGTCGTCGCCGACGTTCCGGCTGAACAGGTCTACAATGACGGCCTTGCCCGCATTCAGAACCGGGATTTCGAAGGCGCCGCCAAGAAGTTCAACAGCCTGGACCGCCAGTACCCCTATTCCGAGTGGGCGCGCAAAGGGCTAATCATGGAAGCCTATGCCACCTATGAAGGCGGCATGTATGAGGAATCCATCACCGCTTCGAAGCGCTACCTCCAGCAGCATCCAAACACGCCAGATGCGGCCTATGCGCAGTACCTGATGGCGTCGTCCTATTACGATCAAATCCCGGATATCACCCGCGACCAGGAGAAATCCGAGCGCGCCATTCTCGCGCTGCAGGAACTGGTCCAGCGCTATCCCAGCTCCGAATACGTGGCCGACGCCAAGAAGAAGATCCAGGTAGCGAGCGACCAGCTCGCCGGCAAGGAAATGGAAGTCGGACGCTTCTACCTGCAGAAGCGCAATTATTCCGGCGCCATCAACCGCTTCCGCGTCGTGGTTTCGCGCTATCAGACGACCCGCCACACGGAAGAGGCTCTCGAGCGTCTCACCGAGGCCTACATGGCCATGGGCATCGTCAATGAGGCGCAGACCGCAGCCGCCGTTCTCGGACACAACTTCCCTGACAGTCCTTGGTACAAGGACGCCTATGCCCTGCTGACCAAGGGCGGCGTTGAGCCGCGCGAGGACTCCCRGTCCTGGATCAGCAAGGCGTTCCGTGGCGTTCCCCAGGTCGGTCAGCGGGCGGGGTAAGCCTCACCACACATGCTGATCCAGCTGGCGATACGCGACATCGTCCTCATCGACAGGCTTGAGCTTCATTTTCATGAGGGCCTTAGCGTCCTCACGGGTGAAACCGGTGCTGGTAAATCCATCCTGCTCGATGCTTTTGCATTGGCCCTTGGCGGACGCGGCGACGGCAGCCTTGTCCGCCACGGTGAGTCTCAGGGACAGGTCACGGCTGTCTTCGACTGCCCCATGGACCATCCGGCTCGCCGGATCGCCTATGAGTCCGATATCGATATAGATGGCGACCTGATCCTCCGCCGTGTTCAGGTGGCGGACGGACGCACCCGCGCTTTCGTGAACGACCAGCCCGTTAGCGTTCAGGTGCTGAAAGCCATCGGCTCGGCCCTGGTCGAAATCCACGGCCAGCACGATGATCGCGCCCTTGTCGATCCCGTAACCCATCGTGCCATTCTCGATGCCTTCGGGGGCCTGAGCGAAGAGCTTCAGGCCGTCAGCAATGCGTCGCGCCGGGTGCGCGATGCGCGAACTGCTTTGCAGGAACACCGCAGCCGCATCGAAAAGGCCCGCAAGGAGGCCGATTTCCTGCGCCATGCGGTGGGGGAACTGACGAAGCTCAATCCACTGGCCGGTGAGGAAGAGGCTTTGGCCGAGCGTCGCGTCATCATGATGCAATCCGAAAAGGTTGCTCAGGATCTCAACGATGCCTTCGAGGCCGTCGCCGGCACGTCCTCGCCCGTTCCAGAACTCTCCGCCGCCGTGCGCAAGCTCGAACGGCGCAGTGCCCAGGCGCCGACGCTCGTGGAATCCAGCGTGCGTGCCCTCGATGCCGCCCTCATTGCCATCGACGAGGCTCGTGCGGCTTTGGAAGAGGCCATCCGCGCGACGGAATACGATCCCCGCGAGTTGGAGCAGACGGAGGAGCGCCTCTTTGCTCTTCGCGCCGCCGCCCGCAAATACGATGTGTCCGCCGACGAGCTGGCGGCCCTGCGCCAGCGGTTCGAGGGCGATGTGGTTGCCATCGATGCGGGCGAGGAACAGCTGATCGGCCTGGAAAAGACGCTCAAGGAGGCCGATCAGGCTTATCTTGCCGCGGCGCAAAAGCTTTCAGCCGGCCGCAAGAAGGCCGCCCAGGCTCTCAATTCAGCTGTTCAGGCCGAGCTGCCGCCCCTGAAGCTGGAGCGGGCCAAGTTCATCACCGAGATCAACACGGATGAGGCCAGCCGCGACCCGGCGGGCTTCGAGCGCGTCGAGTTCTGGGCCCAGACCAATCCGGGCACCCGTCCCGGCCCGCTCATGAAGGTGGCGTCCGGCGGCGAGCTCTCCCGCTTCATGCTGGCCCTGAAGGTGGTGCTCGCGGATAAGGGCTCGGCTCCGACCCTGGTCTTCGACGAAATCGATACCGGTGTCGGCGGCGCGGTGGCGGATGCCATCGGCCAGCGTCTCGCGCGTTTGTCGCGCCGCGTACAGGTCATGGCCGTTACCCACGCCCCGCAGGTGGCTGCCCGCGCCCAAACCCATTTCCTCATCGCCAAGGAAGGCGTTCGCGGAGCCGAGGACCGGGTCGCGACCCGTGTCGTGCCCCTCGAAGCCGCTCCGCGCCGCGAGGAGATCGCTCGGATGCTTGCCGGCGCCACGATCACCGAAGAGGCAAGAGCCGCTGCCGCGCGCCTTCTGGAAGCGGCGGCGCATTAAACCAATCTCCGCACTGGAGACTCCCGTGAGGAGCGCTATGGTTCAATCGATCTTATCCTCGATTCGAACATGCCAGCAAAAAACGCTCCCTCCCTGAAGCCTGTCGATGAACTGACGCCCGCCGAGGCGCGTGCCGAGCATGAGGCGCTGGGCGCCGAAATCGCGGAGCATGACCGGCGCTATTACGAAGAGGACGCGCCGACCGTCTCGGACGCGGAATACGATGGCTTGCGCCAACGCTATGAAGCGCTGGAGGGGCTGTTCCCCGAGCTAAAGACCACCGAGAGCCTGACGCAGAAGGTCGGCTCCAAGGCATCCGAGAAATTCGCCAAGATCCGGCATCGGGTGCCGATGCTCTCGCTCGCGAACGGCTTCACGGACGAGGAGGTGGAGGAATTCGTCGAGCGCATCCGCCGCTTCCTGCAATGGAAGGCCGATGCGCCGCTGTTCTTCACCGCCGAACCCAAGATCGATGGCCTCTCGCTCAGCCTGCGCTACGAGAAGGGCAAGCTCGTCACGGCGGCCACGCGCGGCGATGGCGCTTTAGGCGAAGACGTCACAAACAATGCGCGTACCGTGGACGATATTCCGCATGTGCTAAAAGGTGCGAATATCCCCGATGTCTTCGAGGTCAGGGGTGAGGTCTATCTCTCGCACAAGGATTTTGCGGCGATCAACGAGCGGCAGGAAGCGGCGGGCAAACCGGTCTTCGCCAATCCACGCAACGCGGCGGCGGGCAGCCTGCGCCAGCTCGATCCCAAGATCACCGCATCGCGTCCCTTGTGCTTCTTCGCCTATGCCTGGGGCGAGGTGAGCGCCATGCCGGCGGATACGCAATCCGGCATGATGGAAGCACTTCGCGGCTTCGGCTTCCATGTCAACAAACTCACGCGCCGCTGTGCCAGCATCGCCGAGATGCTCGAGCATTACCACGCTATTGAGACGGATCGCGCCAATCTCGGCTACGATATCGATGGCGTCGTCTACAAGGTCGATGATCTTGGTCTTCAGCAACGCCTCGGCTTCGTTTCGCGTTCGCCGCGCTGGGCGCTGGCGCACAAGTTCCCCGCGCAGAAGGCGGTGACGGTGCTGGAAGGCATCGAGATCAATGTGGGGCGCACGGGTTCGCTCAATCCGATCGCGCGGTTGCGTCCGGTAACTGTAGGTGGGGTCGTCGTGTCGAACGCGACGCTGCACAACGAGGATTACATCAAAGGCATCGGCGGAAACGGCGAGAAGATCCGCAACGGCGTCGATATCCGCATCGGCGACACGGTTATCATCAACCGCGCGGGCGACGTGATCCCGAAGGTGCTCGATGTGGTGCTGGAGAAGCGCCCGACCGATGCGAAACCTTACGAGTTTCCCACACAATGTCCGGCCTGCGGCAGCCATGCGGTGCGCGAGGTCAATCCGCGCACGGGCAAGGAGGATGCGGTGCGCCGCTGCACCGGCGGCCTCATCTGCCCGGCGCAGGCGCGTGAGCGCCTGAAGCATTTCGTCTCGCGCAACGCCTTCGACATCGAAGGCATGGGCGATCAGCGCATCGACGAATTCTATGAAGAAGGATTGGTGCAGCGTCCGCAGGACATCTTCACATTAGCCGAGCGCAATGCGCGCAGCCTCAAGCGGCTCGAAAACCGCGAAGGGTGGGGCGAGACCAGCGTCAAGAATCTGTTCGCCGCCATCGAGGCGCGCCGTTCGATTTCGCTCAACCGCCTCATCTTCGCACTCGGCATTCCGCATATCGGCGAGACCTCGGCGCGTCTGCTCGCGCGCCATTTCGGCACCTTCGAGGCACTGCGTGAGGCGGCGAAGGCCGCAGCCGATCCTGCGTCGGAAGAACATGCGGACATCACCTCCATCGGCGGCATCGGGCCTGTAGTGGCGGAGGCCGTCGTCGAGTTTTTCAAGGAAGCGCACAACGAGGAGATGCTCGATGCGCTGCTAGCCCAGGTGAAGCCTGAGCCGATGGAAGTGCCCGCCACCACGCATTCGCCCGTCGCCGGCAAGACGGTGGTTTTCACCGGTTCGCTCGAACAGATGACCCGCGAGGAAGCCAAGGCCATGGCCGAGCGGCTGGGCGCCAAGGTTGCGGGCTCCGTCTCCAAGAAAACCGATATCGTGGTCGCGGGGCCCGGAGCGGGCTCGAAGCTTGCGAAAGCGGCCGAGCTTGGCCTTCAGGTCATGGACGAGGATGGATGGTTTGCGCTCGTCGGGCGGAGCTGAGACTTCCATCCAAGACATAAGGCTGCCGCTATGGCATGGTGTGCGCCATGAGGTTGGTGACTCCTGAAGTCTCGCTCGATGCCGGCCAAATGGCGGCGGGCGACGTGACGCATTTCTGGCGGGTGCAGCGGTATCGCGGCCTCGACTGCCTGCGCGCGACGTTCCGGCGTCATTCCTATGCCCGCCATACGCATGAAACCTATGCCATTGCGGCCATTCTCGACGGGTGCGAGACGTTCTTCCACCGGGGCGAGCAGCATTATGCGGGCAAGGGCAGCATCGCCATCGTTTGTCCGGACGAGATCCATGACGGCGAGCCCTATGGCGAGAGCTTCGAGTACCGCACGATCTATCCATCGCCCGAGCTGATGCAGGAGATCGCGGAGGATATGGCCGGGCGGCCATTGGCGCGCCCGCCATGGTTCCGCCGTTCGGTGGTCGAAGATCCCGAACTTGCCTTCACGCTGGCCCGGCTCATGGCCTGTCTTTCACGAGAGGGCATGCCCGCCAGCGAGTTTGAGCAGGACACGCGCCTGATCGGTTTTCTCACTACCCTGATTGCCCGGTGGGCGGATCTCGATGGCCTGCCGCCCGTTCAATTCGGGTCGCGGGGTGTTGCACGGGTGAGCGCCTATCTCGATGCGCATCTTGATCGCGAGGTCGAGCTTGCGGAACTCGCCAAGCTTGCGGGGCTCTCGCGCAGCCACTTCATTCGCGCCTTTACCAAGGATACGGGGCTGACCCCGCACGCGTATCTCCTGGACAGGCGCTTCAGGGCCGCAAGCCGCCTGCTCATGAAAGGTGGGGCCCCGGGCGATGTGGCGGCCGCCTGCGGATTTTTCGATCAGAGCCACCTGAACCGGGTGTTCAAGGCCCGCATGGGCGTGACGCCCGGCGCTTATCGGACCGCCTAAACCGCACTTTTATCCAAGACGGAATGCTCATTCTGCCTCATGAGAAGGCGCAATGAGGAGCGTCATGGACCAAGCCAACCCCTTCATCTCCACCCGCCGGCGTGAAGTCAGGGCGGGCCTGCGCGATATCGCACCCGTGGCGGTCGCTGCCCTTCCCATCGGGATGCTCTTCGGGGCCGTTGCCGCCTCGAAAGGCATCTCGGCGCTGGAGGTCATGCTCATGTCCGCCCTGGTCTTCGCGGGCGGCGCGCAGTTCGCGGCCATTGAAGCCTGGGCTCATCCGGCACCCATCGCGGCGTTGGCCTTCGCGACACTGCTCATCAATGCTCGCCATGTGCTCATGGGTGCATCCCTGTCGCCCAAGGTGCAGATGTCGCGGGCACAGGAGTTTCTCGCTTTCTTCTTCCTGACCGACGAGGCCTGGGCTTTGTCGGAGCGCCGCGCGCTCGAACGCCCGGTAACAGGTGCGTATTGGGCCGCAATGGCCGTCGTGCTGTGGGCGAACTGGACCTTGTCCACGACCCTCGGCGCGGTGCTCGGTTCCTTCCTCGGCGATCCGGCGCGCATCGGCGCGGACTTCGCCTTCACGGCGCTTTTCATCGGGCTTGTCGCAGGGTTCGGACGAAGCCGCGTGACATTGATAACGGTCGGCGTCAGTGCAGGTGTCGCGGCGCTTGTGCATTACTTCATCGGTGCGCCGTGGCATGTGGCCTCCGGCGCTTTGGCCGGCATCGCGGCGGCTTATCTCGCGGCTCCGAAGGAGGTACAGCCATGAGCCTCGACATGACGACGCTTCTCGCCATCATCGCCATGGCTGTGGTGACTTACTTCACGCGTGTCGCGGGTCTCTTCGTTGCGGACCGCCTTGTGCTGACGGGCCGCGCGAAAGCAGCGTTTGATGCCATTCCGCCTGCCGTGCTCGTTTCGGTGATTGCGCCGACTGCATTGACGACGGGATGGGCGGAGGCACTGGCCGCGGCCATCACGGCCTTCGTCGCTTTTCGCTTGCCGCTGCTGGCGACAATCGCCGTCGGTGTGGTGTCGGTCGTGGTGTTGCGGAACGTGTTATAGGCGCTTGCACGCAGCTCTTGCTTAGACACGTTTCCGTTCCACCGCCTCATCCTGAGGAGCCCATGGAGTGGGCTCCTCAGGATGAGGTTTTTATGTGTGAGATGAGAGCAAAAAGATTGCGATGCTCGCTCAGATCGCCCGTGTCGCATTCTCGAGCCAGGCACGCGTATCGCCATCGAGATGCGGCGAGATTTTTTCGCGCACGGCTGCGTGATAGGCATTGAGCCACGCGATCTCGTCCGCATTCATGATGGCGGGTTCCACCAGACGCAGGTCGATGGGCGTGAAGGTGAGGGTCTCGAAGCCGAACATTTCGCGGTCGCCGCCAGGGATCTCGCGCGGTTCCACGAGAATCAGGTTCTCGATGCGGATGCCGTAATCGCCTGCCTTGTAGAACCCCGGCTCGTTCGACAGCATCATGCCCACTTCGAGCGGTGTGTGCCCGGTCTTGGCGATGCGCTGCGGCCCCTCGTGCACGGAGAGATAGCTGCCGATGCCGTGGCCGGTGCCATGATCGAAATCGAGGCCCGCTTCCCATAGGGGCTTGCGCGCGAAGGCGTCGATCTGGGCGCCGGTCGTGCCTTTCGGGAACACTGCTTGCGCAATGGCGATATGGCCCTTGAGCACGCGGGTGAAGCGATCCTTCATCTCGGGCGTCGGCTCGCCGACGATGATCGTGCGCGTGATGTCGGTGGTGCCGTCCTCGTATTGCGCGCCGGAATCGATGAGGAAGATCTGGTTGAGTTCAAGCTTTCGGTTGCTCGAACTCGTGACCCGGTAATGGGGCAGGGCGGCGTTGGGGCCGGCGCCCGAGATGCTCGGGAACGAGACGTTCTTGAGAGCGCCCGTCTCGACGCGGCTGGCTTCCAAAGCCTCGACGACGTCGATCTCTGTCAGCTGTCCCTTTGGAGCCTCGCGATCGAGCCAGGCGAGGAAACGCGCAACCGCCACGCCGTCACGCAGGTGGGCCGCGCGCGATCCTGCGATCTCGGCCTCGTTCTTCACGGCCTTCATGAGCGCGATGGGGTCTGCTCCCACATCCACCGTGCCACCCGCCGCCTCGATGCGGCGGATCAAGGCGACGGCGCCCGTGCCGGAATCGATGCGAACCTTGCCGCCCTTCTGTCCCAGCGCATCGAGCGCGCTCTGGAAGGTGCCGATCGGCGCGAACTCGGCGAGGTCGCCCACCGCGTCGCCCGCCTCGTTGGTGATTTTCACCGGATCAAAGAACAGGGTCGCGCGGCCATTCTTCGGCAGCACCGCATAGCCGAGAGGCAGGGGCGTGTGCCCCACATCGCCGCCGCGCAGGTTGAAGGCCCAGGCGAGGTTGTGAGGATCGGAGATCACGAGGGCATCGATCTTGGCCGAGGCCATCTTCTTGCGGATGCGCTCCAGCTTCGTCTCGGAGGTCTCGCCCGCATAGTCGAGGGGATGAGGCCGTACGGGAGCCTGCGGCGGGGCAGGGCGGTCCATCCAGATCACATCGACGAGGTTGATGTCCACGGGAGCCAGCTTGCCGCCCGCGCGCTGGACAGCCTGTTCCAGGCGCTTGAGACCGTCACTGGTGTGCAGCCAGGGGTCATAGGCCAGGATGCCGCCCTCCGGCAGGTTCACGGCGATCCAATCTTCCGGCGACAGATCCGCCAATTGGACGGGGGCGATGACGGACGTATCCACCTGCTCGGCGGCCTGGACCGTATAGCGYCCGTCCACCATGAGGGCCGCCTTGTCCTTGAGAATGACGGCCATGCCGGCGGAACCGGTAAAGCCCGTGAGCCAGGACAGGCGCTCGGCGCTTTTCGGCACATACTCGCCCTGGTGCTCGTCGGAGCGGGGAACGATGAAGCCATCGAAGCCCCTACGGCTCAGCTCGGCCCGCAGCTTGGCGATATGGGCCGGACCCTGGGAAGGAGTGGTCGTGTCATCGAAGAATTGAAACTGGGCCATCCGAGGCAGCACCGATCATCAGGTTGGAAGATTGGCAGCACGCTAAAACGGAGCGATGCAGCCTGCAACTGCGATCAAGCGCTGAAAACCTGCCTAGAAAGAAACCCTGTTGCCCGCTTGTTATGCATCCTGCGCCTAATCATTAACGCTTAGTGACGATGCGCTGCAAAATATGCATGGCTCGCATGCGACAGCCCTGTCTACTACTAAAGTCGATGGTCGCTTATATCCAACATAACAAGAAAACAGAGGAACGCTGAGCCGAAGGGTCTCGCCACCGATCTGTTGGAGATGAACCAATGACCACAGCCGTTTTTGCTTCCACCTTCGTCAATGCCGACAATGCCCCGTCCAAGTCTTCAGGCTGGATGTCGAGATTCCTGAATGCGCTCATCGAGAGCCGCGTCCGTACCGCTGCGCGCGAGCTGCGCCGTCACGAGGCCTTCCTCCGTGATCTGGATCGCCGGCAGGAGCACTCCCCGGTCTTCTTGATGCAGGATAAATCCCTGCCGTTCAAAGTCTAAGAACCTGTTTTTTACCGCTTAAGAGAAAGCAAAAATCATGATCATCGTCGTCGCCCTCAAGGCCGCCCGTGAAATCTTCGTCGAAGCCGTCAAGCTCCGCCGCGAGCTGGCAAAGCGCTACCCGGGCGTGATGGCCGAGTAAGCCTGCTCTTTCGCGCCGAGCGCGAAAGAGAATTGTTCAATGCTGGTGGGGTTGCGGACGTGTGCTGCCCCGCTTCAGCACAAGCGCCGCCCAGCCTTCCAGATCGTACCGGCGCTGGAGATACCAGCCCTGATGCGCATAGGCTGAGAGCACGCCGGGAACGTCATGGGCCAGAAGGCCCGACAGAATGAGCGTTCCATCATTAGCTGCCACCCGCGCCAGCGAGGGTGCAAGGATCCGCAAGGGCTTTGCCAGGATGTTGGCGAAGATCAGGTCGAAATGACCGGGACGGTCGGCATCCGCATGGCGCGTGCCAGGGCCGACATAAAGCCTCATCCAGGGCGCGATGCCGTTGAGGCGCGCATTCTCCTTCGCCACCCGCACCGCTTCGGGGTCGATATCTCCCGCGATCACCGTCCGCTTCAGAACCTTAGCCGCCGCAAAGGCCAGGATGCCGGTGCCAGTGCCCACATCCAGAACATGACGCGGCGTGCGGATCTTCAACTCATCCACGAAAGCGCGAAGGCATCCCAGCGTGGTGCCGTGATGGCCCGTGCCGAAGGCAAGGCCTGCCTCGATCTCGATGGCAATGTCGTTGGTCCGGCGATCGTCCCGGTCATGCGAGCCATGCACGAGAACGCGGCCCGCGCGAACGGGCTTGAGGCCTTCCAGTGAGGACTTCACCCAATCCTTCTGCTCGAGGGGCAGGAACACGCCCTTATCCGCTTCGGCCCCGACGATCGGGCGCACCAGGTCGCGGATCGCGGCTTCGTTCGGCTCGTGGGCGAAATAGGCCTCCAGCAGCCAGGGGCCGTCCTCCACCGTCTCGAAAGCGGCAACGGCCGTCTCAGCAGGGTCGAAGATTTCTCCGATCAGATCCGTCATCACGCGCGCGGAGCGCTCGTCGGTGGTGATCCGGAAGACGTGGGTGGGGCGATTGGGGTGCAGACCTTCAAGCATGGAACCGCCTTAGCGCATCGTGCGCCGGAGGTCACGCGCCTTGTTACGCCGCAGCCGCTGCGAGCTGGAGGTGTAGGCCGTCGATGGAGACGCGGTTTCTTCCCGATGACTTCGCCCTGTAGAGGGCAGTGTCGGCCCGCTCGATCAGATCCTGGATATCCCGGTCGCTGTCGCGCGCATGGGCACCGCCGATGCTCACGGTCACGGGCAGGGCCTGTCCTTGGTGGGAGATTGCCGCAACCTCGACGGCGCGGCGAAGATCCTGGGCCACACCCATGATCACGTCATGGCCGATCTCGCGCAGGAGAACGATGAACTCCTCGCCGCCGAAACGGGCGATGGTGTCGCTGGAGCGCAGAACCTTGGTCATGGTCGCGCCGACGGCGCGGATTACTTCGTCACCGGCCGCATGGCCGTAGGTGTCGTTCACCTTCTTGAAGAAGTCGATGTCGATCACGAGCACGGCAAAAACGCGTCCGTATTGCCGGAACTGGTGGAAGGCCTCGTTGCCCATGGCGTCGAAGCCGCGCCGGTTGAGGAGGCCGGACAGGGCATCGGTCTCCGCCAAATGGCGCAGGGCGGACATGTTCTTCTCGTGCTGGGTGGAGGCATCGACCACTCGCTGCTCCGCTGCGCCGGCGCGACGCAGGAGCGAGCGCAGGGCGGCCGACAGACGCGCGATCTCCGCCGATCCTTCCACGCGGGGGAGGAGGGTCATGTTCGGGTCGCGCCCGATCCGGTCGGCTGCTTCCGTGATCGTATGCAGGGGACGCGCGATGCCCCGCGCGATGAAGAAGGCGCAGATGAGGCCGGCGAGGGCCACTGCCAGACCAAAGCCCAGGATCGTCCAGACAATGCCGTAAGCGGCGGCGAAGGCAACGCTGTCGGGTTGCCGGGAAATGATGATCCAGTTGAAGCCGGGATAATCCCGATAGCCCGAGGCGACGGCAAAGCCGGTGAGGAACTGGTCCGGCGCGGAATCGTCCTCGAACGCTCCCTGCTTGGTCTCGCGCATCCGCTTGATCTGCTCATCTGAGAACGGCTTCTGGCCAACCTGGGGACCGAGCAGCATGGTTCCGTCGCTGGCGAGGATCCAGAGCGACTCTTCTTGTCGGTTGGAGTGGTCGAGAAGGGTCTGTCGCGCCTCATCTGCCCAAGTCCAGCTCAAGTGCGCTCCGAGCACGCCGATGATCTGCCCGTTCGCATCCCGCACAGAGGTCGCGACGTCCACGAAACGGAACGGCTCGTTGTTCGGCGCGGCGCCGAGAAGCCCGGCGAGAAGCTTGGCCTCATGCACGTCCTCGACGGTGGGTCCTTTCAGGCCATGCTGGAACCAGGGCCTCGTCTGAACGGACATGCCTTCGAGCATTCCCTGCGTCGCGGCCTTCACATTTCCGTCGGTGGTGGCGAAACCGATCCAGGCATAGTCGGGGAACGACTTCTGAAGCTGGTCGATGACCTGCCGGATCTGGGCGGGGTCGCCTGCCCAGATGTCACGCAGGGCCTCGAAGGAAGCGATGTTGCGGGCTTCGCGGAAGCGCTCGAACATACCGCGGTCGAGCAGGGAGGCCATGGTCGCCGCCGTGCGGGCCGCATCCGACATCACTGCCTCGCGAATGCGCTGCTGGGCGATATAGGCCGCGCCGATGGCGGCTCCGCAGACGAGGCCGAGGCACAAAAGGCCTACCAGAATCGATATCTGCTTCTGCAAAGACAGACGCCGCATTCCAGTCTTCATCATCGTCGGAAGGCCCCATTCCCATGCGGTGCGGCATTTCTTTGCTCGGACGCCTGCACACCGACACTGATCGCAACCGCGATTTCTTTAAACTCTTACAGAACAACGTTCACGCTGAGAAGAGGCCACTAAAGGCCAAGCTTGACGGCTGGACGAGGGATACCTTCCGGATATGCGCGGGGCCGGCCCAAGTCCATCCGGTTCAGAGAGCCTGCACTTCCGCCTCTGCAGCCTTGAGAGCCTGAAGCTTCTCCGCTTCCTTTTCCTTATAAGCGCGCTGCGTATCCGTGATGTAGTCGCGCACGATGGGGGCTGCATCGCGCTTGCGGGCGAGCTGCATGTGGAACACGAGCTGGCTGCCCGTGGTGAACATGGTCTCCGCGCTGATCAGGTAGAACTCGAACATGCGGCAGAAGCGCTCGTCGTACATGGCCGCGATCTTCTCGCGGTTCGCCTCGAAGCGGCGGTGCCAGTGGTTGAGTGTCTTGGCGTAATGCAGGCGCAAGAATTCGAGATCCGTCACCCAGAGCTGGTTCTGCTCGACGACGGGGAACACCTCCGACAATGCCGGAGAATAGGCGCCGGGGAAGATGTACTTGCGCAGCCACGGGCTTGCGGTGCCGGGCGGGCTCATCTTGCCGATGGAGTGCAGCACCATCAATCCGTCATCGTCGAGCAGCGCGTTCACCTTGGCGAAGAACTCGCCGTAATGATGCACGCCCACATGCTCGAACATGCCGACAGACACGATGCGGTCGAAGCGCCTGTCCATCTTGCGGTAATCGAGCAGCTCGAAACGCACGCGATGGGAAAGCCCTGCTCGTCGCGCCTTCTCGTTCGATAACTCGTACTGCTCCTTGGAGAGCGTGACGCCGGTAACGTCCACGTCTTCCATCGAGGCGAGATAAAGCGCGAGATCGCCCCAGCCGCTGCCGATGTCGAGGATCTTCAGTCCCGGCTTGAGCTGCGCCTTCGATGCGACGAGGCGCAGCTTGTTCTGCTGCGCCTCTTCGAGGGTATCGTCATCGTTGATGAAATAAGCGCAGGAATACTGCATGCCCTTGTCGAGAAAGAGCTTGTAGAAATCGTTGCCCAGATCGTAGTGATGCGCCACGTTCTGTTGCGCCTTGCCGACAGGGTTCGCCTGCTGGAAGCGCTTCACGGTGCGCGAGATGCGCTTGAGCACGCTCTGCAACGGATAATTCGCCAGCGTCGAGCGGTTCATCGAGAATAGGTTCAGGAAGTCGCGCAGGCCCGAGCCATCCTCGAAGCTCATGCGCCCGTCCATATAGGCTTCGCCGGCATGCAGCTCAGGGTTCAGGACGAGCTTGTGATAAAGCGACTTGTCCGTCAGCCGCATTGTTACACTGGGTCCGGGCTTCTCCCCGCCGAACACATGCACGCCACCCTCGGCATCGATCACCTTCAACGTGCCCGAACGGATAAAGGATTTCAGCATGTGGGACAGGGGGAACATGGCAGCCTCTCAAGCTTAAGCGATTTGCGGCGGATGGTTCCACAGTTGCAGGCATATGGCTAGTGGGCAGGTGTCTCCCTTGCCGTCATGGCCGGGCCTGTCCCGGCCATCCCGATCCGAAAAGCGCCGTGCTCTTCCAAACGGGATCACCGGCACAAGGCCGGCGATGACGTGAGGGCTGTCAACGCTTCATCAGTCAGGCTTTAGGATGAGGCTTGTTTGAATTGATACGTGCTTAACCCAACGCTTCCACAAAACTGTCGAGCACCATTTTGCGTCCGGCCTTGTCGAATTCGACGGTGAGCTTGTTGCCGTCCACCGCCTCGATGGTGCCGGGGCCGAATTTCGTGTGCAGCACGCGCCCGCCGACGGCAAAGCCGGAGCTGCCGGTGGACTTCGCTACCAACTCGCCTTCGATCATCATCGGTCCGCGCCTGTCGCCGGAACGGCGCGCGGAATAGCCGCCGTCATCCGTGCTGGCGCGATGCGCCTGTGCGCGCTGCCAGCCGGGGGTTTGATACGATGAGCCGCTGAAGGGCTGCATGCGGTCGAAACGTGAGCCGCCGTAGCCGCCGCCATAGGAGAAGTTTGCCGGCGCTTCCACGATCTCCACATTGGCTTCGGGAAGATCGTCGATGAACCGGCTCGGCACCGTCGAATTCCAGAGGCCGTGAATGCGGCGGTTGGAGGCGAAATAGATCTTCGCGCTGCGGCGCGCACGGGTGAGGCCCACATGGGCGAGGCGGCGTTCTTCTTCCAGACCCGCGCGTCCGCTTTCATCTAGCGCGCGCTGATTGGGGAACAGGCCTTCCTCCCAACCGGGCAGGAACACCGTGTTGAACTCCAGTCCCTTCGCCGCGTGCAGCGTCATCAGGCTCACGCGCTCGGTCGTGTCGCTCTCGTTCGCTTCCATCACGAGCGAGACATGTTCGAGGAAGCTCTGAAGATCCGGGAACTCCTCCATGGAGCGCACGAGTTCCTTCAGGTTTTCGAGGCGGCCCGCAGCGTCGGCGGATTTGTCCTTCTGCCACATGTCGGTGTAGCCGGATTCCTCCAGCACCGTCTGCGCGACTTCGGATTGCGACATGGTCTCGGAGAGCTTCGCCCAGCGACCGAATGAAATCAGCAGATCACGCAAGGTCCCGCGCGGCTTCGGCTTCAGCTCGTCGGTCTCGACGATGAAGCGTGCGGCTTCCATCAGCGGCACGCGGGCTGCGCGCGAATGGTTGTGCAATACCTGGATTGTGGCATCGCCGAGCCCGCGCTTGGGCACATTCACGATGCGCTCGAAAGCGAGATCGTCGGCGGGCTGGTTGACGACGCGCAGGTATGCCAGCGCATCGCGAATTTCCGCGCGCTCGTAGAAGCGCGGGCCGCCGATGACGCGATAGGGAACGCCGAGCTGCACGAGGCGATCTTCGATCTCGCGCATCTGTGCGGAAATGCGCACGAGAATTGCGACCTCGGAGAGCGGATGCTGCTTGGAATGCAGCGCCTCGATCTCCTCGCCGATGAGGCGCGCCTCATCCTCGGAATCCCATGCGCCGGTGATCGACACCTTCTCGCCGAGTTCGTCCTCGGTGCGAAGCGTCTTGCCGAGACGGCCCTGGTTCTTCGCGATAAGCACGGAAGCTGCGGACAGGATGTGACCCGTCGAGCGGTAGTTACGCTCCAGCCTGATCACCGTCGCGCCGGGGAAGTCGTGTTCGAAGCGCAGGATGTTGTCCACCTCCGCGCCGCGCCAGCCATAGATCGACTGGTCGTCGTCGCCGACGCAGCACAGGTTCTTGCGCTTCTGCGCAAGCAGACGCAGCCAGAGGTACTGCGCGACGTTCGTGTCCTGATACTCGTCCACGAGCATGTAGCGGAAGCGTTCCTGATAGCTCTCCAGAATATCCGGATGTTCGCGCCAGAGACGCAGGCATTCGAGCAGCAGATCGCCGAAATCGACTGCGTTGAGAACTTTCAGGCGCTCCTGATAGGCGCGGTAGAGCTTGCCGCCCTTGCCGTTCGCGTAAGCGCCCGCCTCGCCGGCGGCGACCTGATCAGGGCCGAGGCCGCGGTTCTTCCAACCGTCGATGAGGCCGGCCAATTGGCGCGCGGGCCAGCGCTTCTCGTCGATGCCCTCGGCCTCGATCACCTGCTTCATCAGGCGCAGCTGGTCGTCGGTGCCGAGAATGGTGAAGTCGGAGCGCAGGCCCACGAGCTCCGCGTGGCGGCGTAGGATCTTGGTGCCGATGGAGTGGAAGGTGCCGAGCCACTGCATGCCCTCGGCCACCTCGCCGATGGCGCGGCCGATGCGCTCGCGCATCTCGCGGGCGGCCTTGTTGGTGAAGGTCACGGCCAGGATCTGCGACGGCCAGGCTTTGCTGGTGGCGATCAAGTGGGCGATGCGGGTGGTGAGAACGCGGGTCTTGCCGGTGCCTGCGCCGGCCAGCACGAGAACGGGGCCTTCCGTGGCTTCCACGGCGGCGCGCTGTTCTGGGTTCAGGCCGTTCAGATAAGGCGTCTGCGGCGCCACCGCCGCCCGGGCGCGGGCGCTCAAGGAACCGGCGGAGGGCTGGTGCGCCAGATCGTCGTTGGGATCGGGGCTGTTGTCAGGCTGATTCATCGGCGCGACCATGGATCAAAAGGCGAACGGCGTCGAGCCCGTAAATGCCTGCCAAAGGGCTCATTGGGCAATGGCTTCAACCTGCCGGCGTTGTCGGGAAAGGGTCTCAAGCCCATATGGGTATGGTGAGCCGCAAAGGAAATGTCCCATGCTCCGAGTGTTGACGGCCGCTCTCTGCTTAAGCTTCGTCATGGCGTCCCTAGCGGAGGCCCAGACGCGCCTGCCGCGCACGACCCGGTCGGAACGGCAGGTGGACGATATCAACCGCAACCTGCAGCAGGAGCAGCGCGTGCGGGGAATCGAACAGCAGATTCAGACGGATAACAACCAGATCCGGCAGAACATCGACCGGCAGAGGACGTTTGATAATTCGCCCTCGACCTTCAGGCCCAGATGCCCGCCGAGTGCGATTGGCTGCTAGTGCCGCGTGCCCGAGGCAAGCAGGGCTTCAGGTGCTTCCGACTTCCGAGGAATGCCGATGACCCGGCTCAGGGCCTGCGGCTTGGCGAGACGGCCATGGGCTGCCTTCATGACAGCGAGATTTGCGCCGATATCGTCGGGGAAGGGGGCGACCTTGCGGGTTTCCATGTTCACGTGGAGGGAGAGGCCCTCCATGGTGGCGGACACCCAGCCTTCCGTCGCGTGGCGGATTTCGAGATAATAGTGAAGGCGCTTCTCGTCGTAATCGACGAGCTGGACGGTGACGCGCACCGGGTCGTGCAGCTTCAGCTCGCGCTTGTAGACGGTGTGAACCTCGGCGGTGAAGAAGGAGCCCTTCCGCTTCTCCACATAATCCGGTCCGATGCCGAGGAGGCCAAAGCCTTCATCCAGGGCCCGGTCGAAGAGCACATGGTAGTAGGCCATGTTCAGATGGCCGTTGAAATCGATCCAGGCCGGCTCCACCCTCATCGTGGACGACACGAAGGGGGCGAAAAAAAACACGGGAGCCCGCTTCTCCATGGTCAGCTCTGTCTCTCAGCCGTGGTCACGACGATCCTCATCTCTGCCTCATCCTGGCCTGAAGGCAGAACGTTAGCACGTTCTTCAGCGCCGTAAATCGCGTTATTGCCTGATCTATCATCCAGAGTATTGCGTTCAGGCAGGTTTTGGTAGGTATGGATAACGAGCATCACAATCGGAACTGAAGCCAATATGAACGCCCCTCTCGCTTCCGGCCGTCCTCGAGCCACGGAAGCCGCCATCGCCGCCTTGTCGTCTGAGCTTTCCCAACGTTTCGGGGATCGGGTCGTGACCTCCGCCGCGGTGCGCGAGCAGCATGGCCACACCCTGACCTGGGTGAAGAACCAGCCGCCGGATCTCGTAGTCTATGCCAGGACGACGCAGGAGGTTTCCGACATCGTCAAGCTTTGCGCCGCACAGGACGTCCCGGTCATCGCCTTCGGCACCGGCACGTCGCTCGAGGGCCACATCAACGCGCCCTTCGGCGGAGTTTCCATCGACCTGAGCATCATGAAGCGCATCATCGCCGTGCATGAGGAGGATCTGGACTGCGTCGTCGAGGCGGGCGTGACACGCAAGGAGCTCAACGAATCCTTGCGCGACAAGGGCCTGTTCTTCCCCATCGATCCAGGCGCCGATGCCTCCATCGGTGGCATGGTGGCCACCCGTGCGTCGGGCACCAATGCGGTGCGCTACGGAACCATGAAGGACGTGGTGCTGGCGCTCACGGTGGTGCTGCCCAACGGCGAGATCGTGAAAACCGCGAGCCGGGCCAAGAAGAGCTCGGCCGGCTATGACCTCACCCGCCTCATGATCGGATCCGAGGGCACGCTCGGCATCATCACCGAGATCACCCTGAAGCTGAACGGCATTCCTGAGGCCATCTCCGCAGGCATCTGCCCGTTCCCCAGCGTGAAGGCCGCTTGCGACGCGGTGATCATGACGATCCAGTCCGGCATTCCGGTCGCGCGCATCGAGTTGCTCGACGAGGTGCAGGTGAGGGCGGTGAACCTGCACTCCAAGCTCGCGCTGCCGGAAAGCCCGCTGCTGCTAGTGGAATTTCACGGCACAGATGCCGGAGTTCAGGAGCAGGCTGAGCGCTTCGGCGAGATCGCCGTCGAGTTCGAGGGTGGGCCGTTCGAATGGGCGACAAAGCCCGAGGAGCGCTCGCGCCTCTGGCAGGCCCGTCACGACGCCTATTGGGCTGCTCGTGGCTTGCGTCCCGGCGCGCAATCGGTCGCGACCGATGTGTGCGTGCCGATTTCGCGCCTTGCGGAATGCGTGGACGAGACGAAGCGGGATATTCTGGAAAGCGGCCTCATCGCTCCCATCGTCGGCCATGTGGGTGACGGCAACTTCCATGTTCAACCGCTTGTGAATACGGATGACCCGGCCGAGATCGCCGCCTGCGAGGCTTTCGTGGATCGCCTCGTCCGCCGCGCCGTTGCCATGGAAGGCACCTGCACGGGCGAACATGGGGTTGGCCAGAAGAAGATGAAGTATCTGGAAGTCGAGCATGGGCCGGCGGCCCTTGGCCTGATGCGCGTCTTGAAACAGGCCATCGATCCGCACAACATCATGAATCCCGGCAAGATCGTTGCACTTTGATGGTGGACGGAGCGTCCGGGACGCTCCCGATCCCATGAGTCATGGTCTAAAGAGCCCTTAGTGAATCGGAGACAATAAGCCTCTTGCGCGATATCCTGACGATCATCGCAGCCATTGTGATCCTCATCCTGGCGACCGCCATCGCGGCTCCTCCGCTCATCAGCTGGGAGGATCACCGCGAGACGATCGACGGGATGATCTCGCGCGCGTCGGGCACCGAGGCGCGGACCGAGGGTGCCATCGGCATCCGGCTTCTGCCCGAGCCGCGGATCCTGCTGGATCGGCTCAGGCTCGGCGGCAAGACGGCGGATTCTCCGACGCTGACGGCCGATAATGTCCATGCCGAAATCGCCCTGTCGCCACTCATGAGCGGCGATGTACGGTTTAAGGAAGCACGGATCGGCCGCGCGGACATTCGCGTTCCGGTCTCCGGCAGCGGCAGCTGGCGACTGCCTCCTGATCTCGTGTCCGGCAGCGGGCGCAGCCGTGAATGGGCCATCGAGAGCCTGAATGTCGGGCAGCTTCTCGTCACCACCCAGAGCGCCGATACGGGCCGCACCAACCAGGCCTTTGCCGAGAACGTGCATATCGAGGGGCAGAGGCTGATCGGACCCTGGCGCGTGGAGGGCACCACGTCCGGTGTCCCCTTTCGCCTCGTCACCGGCGAGCTGACCGAGGACAAGAAGGTTCAGGTCAAGCTCTCGGGCGGCGGCGATATCTATCCGCGTTTCGACATCGATGCCCGGCTTGCTCTCGATGAGGTCAGCAGCGGCACGACCATGCCGGCCATTTCAGGCAAGGCCAAGGTGCTGTTCGGCCCGCCAGCTCAGATCGCGGCGGCAGGCATCCCGATTCCCATAACGGTCGAGACCGATTTCAAGACGCAGGCCGGCGCGGTGGCGCTGTCCCCGGTCAGCGTCGAGGCGGGCGAGGGCGGGGCGAGCCTGCGCATGACGGGCGAGGGCAGCATTGGCCTCGACGTGCCGCGCATCGCCCTGAAGCTGGAGGGACGGCGGCTCGATGCGGACAGCTTCATCCTGTCCTCGAACGGGCAAGACTTCAAATCCCGCCTTCAGGCATGGTCTCTTCCACCAATTTCCGTTCCCATCGATCTCGATCTCAGGCTCGACAGCATCGGCTTAGGGCAAGAGGACCTGACCAACGCCAATCTCCACCTGTCGCTGGAGCGCGGCAAGGCGCGGCTGGAGCGCATTGAATTCAACGCCCCCGGCGAGACGCGGGTGGGACTGGAGGGTGAACTCGGCCTGACCACGCAGGGCGGCATCGAGGGCAAAGTGGCTCTCGCCTCCAACGCATCCGACCGGCTGGCGCGCTATCTCAACCGCATCAACATCCGCTCGCCCTTCCTCTCGGTGCTGGACGGGCGCCCGGTCGAGATCTCGTCGGATATCGCCTTCAACAATCCGATCCTCTCTTTGAGCCGGATGCGCCTGAAACTCGGGGATGCCGTCACCACCGGCAATGCGCGCTATACCGCGCCGGAGGGCAACGAGCGCGGCAAGCTCGAAGCGCAGGTGGCGATCCAGAACCTCAATCTCGATCAGCTGCCGCACCTCTCCAGCGTCTTCGAGGCTACGCAGAATGTGGATGTCGGCTTCATTCTCGAAGCGCGCGGCGTCAGTGCCGGTAAAAGCCGGCAGACAGGCCGGATCTCGGCCCGCGTCCTTTCGGATGGTCCGGCCCTCCTGGTCGAAGCCCTCGATATCGTGGACCTTGCCGGCGCCAATGCCCGCGTGAGCGGCCGCATCGCGCCGGATGGTTCGGGCCGCATCACCGGCAAGGTCACGGCCCAGCGCGCAGCGCCCCTCGTCGATCTCATCGGAAGCGTCTGGATCGGCGGCGTGTCCAAGCTCGTTCCGTATTTCCTGCGGGAAGGCGCGCTCGATGTGCAGGTGGCGACCGAACGCGTCGCCCCGCCGCCCGGCTCCTCCGAGGTTCGCCTGCGCACCACGGCCAAGGGAATGGCCGCAGGCGGCTCCATCGATGGCAGCGTCGATTCCGTGGATGGGCGCACGCAGAACCTCGACCTGATGCTCGCGACCCCCACGACGGGGCGCTGGGTCAACAGGCCCAATGTGACGGGCCTGAACCAGCCATCCAACGTGACCCTTCGTGGCACGCGCGTCGGCTCGGGGCTGTTCAACGTCACCGTGACGGGCGACGTTGCCGGCGTTCAGCTCACCACCCAGCGGCCTTTTGCACTCAGCGAGAGCGATGAAGTGGTGGATAGCGGCGAGGCTGAGATCAACACCGCCGACATCACGCCCTTCCTGCTGTTGCTCGGCGACGGCGCGGGCGTCAAGCCGCCGGTGCCCGTCAATGCCCGCGTGGCGTTGGGGCGCTTGCGGGATTCGAGCTCCTTCAACGTCACGGGCAAGATCGCCGGCAACGATGTGCAGGCGCAGCTCAATGCGCGCTCGCGGTCCGAGATCGGCGGCGAAATCTCCGTCGACAAGCTGTCCCTGCCGTGGCTGACGGCGGCGCTTGCCCTCAACGTTCCCGGCGACCCCACTGCCACATCGATCTGGTCAACGGCCAAGTTCGGCCAGAGCGGTCGCCTTGTGAGCGGCGGGCAGGTGGTGTTCCGCGCCGGAACGCTCGATCTTGGACGCGGCCTTCAGGGCACGCGGGCGAGCTTTACCCTTGAGGCTCAATCGGACGGCATCTCGATCCGCAATCTCGAGACCGGCATCGGCAACGGCCGCATGACGGGCTCCACGACCATCACCCGTCAGGGCGAGATGGCCACGGTGGTGGGCGAGGGCGCCTTGCAGGATGTGCCGCTCTGGGCGCTCGGCGGGGCCTCGCCGTTCGAGGCGACATTATCGGGTTCACTCAGGTTCGGCTCGGCGGGCGCGAACGTCTCGGAGCTGGTCTCAGCCCTGGGCGGTGCCGGCGATTGGCGCGTGACGAGACTGCGTGTTCCGTCGGCGGACCCTTCCGTGTTCGACAGGGCGCTCAAGCGCGCCTTGGCTGAGAACGAGCCCCTCATCGAGGGCAAGGCGGAAACGATCGTCGGAACTGAGCTCGGAAAGGCGTCGCTTGCAGCAGCGACGGTCAACACCTCGGCGGCACTCGTCGGCGGCCTCTTGAGACTCTCGCCCTTCGTCGTGGAAGGCGGTCCAGCCACTTGGCAGGGGGCGGTCGCCTATGACCTCAAGACGCTTCAGCTCGATGCCCGTGGGTTCCTCGTGGCCAAAACCTCTCCCCAGGGTTGGACCGGGGCGCCGCCCTCCATCGGCCTGAACTGGCGTGGCTCGCTCGCCGCTCCGGTGCGTGAGGTGGATGCGGGGCCTTTCCGCAACGGCCTTGCCGCCATCGTGCTCRAGCGCGAACTTGAAAAGATCGAGGCCTTCGAGCGGGCAGCCGCCGAGCGCCAGCGCCAGATCCAGGCGCAGCAGGATGCGGAACGCCAGCGCGCCAAAGCCGCCGCCGAAGAAGCAGCGCGGCAGGCCCGCGCGCAGGCCGAGGCCGACCGTGCCCGCCGTGATGCGGAGCGGCTTCAATCGGAGCAGCAGAGAACGCCGGACGAACCGGAAGAAACGCCCGCGCCGGACACCGTGCCGTCCACGCTCCCACCCTTCAACATGACGCCGCCCTCGGCGACGGGCGTGCCCGAGCGCTAGAGCATTTTTCGGCGAAGTGGATCCGGTTCGCCGTCAAAAAAATGCGGCTCAACAAAGAAGAGAGATGGTTCCACGCAAGTGGAAACAGCTCCAGAGCTTAGACGCCGCTCTGCTGGCGGTCGCGCGCATCCATGAGCACGAAGACGCGAATGGCGGACGAGAGGTTCTGCTCGCCACGCTCGCTGTCGATGCGCCCGATCAGGGATTGAAGGGAAATCTTTTCGCGTTCGGCGATGCTGCGGACGCTTTCCCAGAACGGTTCTTCGAGGGAAATGCTGGTCCGGTGGCCGGCAATCGAGACGGAGCGTTTGACGATGCCGGCGCCCATGTCAGGATTTCTCGCTATCGTCGCGCTTGTGAGCGTCGAGGCGGCGTTCGGCCATGCCGCGCTCGGCTTTCGTCAGGTCCTTCTCCGCCTTGGTGCGGCCGAAGGTGACCCGGTTCTGGTCGGCGCGGGCCTCTTTGTCGGCCCGCGCCTTGTGCTTGCGCGCCTGGCGCAGATTGATGATCTCAGCCATGGCGCGAGTGTAACAGATCAGCCCGGCTGAAGCATCGTCTCGGGACGAACGATGGCGTCGAAGTCTTCCGACGACACGCCGGCCTTGAGAGCTTCTTCCTTCAGCGTCGTGCCGTTCTTGTGCGCGGTCTTGGCAATGTGGGCCGCCTTGTCGTAGCCGATGGTGGGCGCGAGCGCCGTCACGAGCATGAGCGAGCGGCCCATCAGATCCTGCAGACGCTCGCGGTTCGGCTCGATGCCGACGACGCAGTTGTCCGTGAAGCTGATCGCGCCGTCCGCGAGCAGGCGGATCGATTGCAGCACGGCGTTCACGATCACCGGCTTGAACACGTTGAGTTCGAAATGGCCCTGGCTGCCGGCGAAGGTCACCGTGGTCTGGTTGCCTGCCACCTGGCAGCACAGCATGGTCATGGCCTCGGCCTGGGTGGGGTTCACCTTGCCGGGCATGATCGACGAGCCAGGCTCGTTCTCAGGCAGCGAAATCTC
Source organism: Microvirga sp. P5_D2 (assembly GCF_054049475.1). Classification (NCBI taxonomy): domain Bacteria; kingdom Pseudomonadati; phylum Pseudomonadota; class Alphaproteobacteria; order Hyphomicrobiales; family Methylobacteriaceae; genus Microvirga; species Microvirga sp. P5_D2. The sequence continues at coordinate 86,345 of NZ_JBFUMH010000006.1, forward strand.
GCCGATGCCCGAGCGCGGGCCGGAGCCCATGAGGCGGATGTCGTTGGCGATCTTGAACAGGCCGGCGGAAAGAGCAGCCAGCGCGCCGTGCGTGTAGACGAGGGCGTCGTTGGAGGCGAGCGCCTCAAACTTGTTGGCGGCGGAGGTGAAGGGAAGAGCGGTCAGCTCAACCACCTTCGCGGCGAAGCGATCGGCGAATTCCGGATGGGCGTTGAGGCCCGTGCCGACGGCGGTGCCGCCCTGAGCCAGCGCATAGATGCCGGGCAGCGTCTGCTCGATACGCGCGATGCCGAGGCGGACCTGCGCGGCATAGCCAGAGAATTCCTGGCCGAGGGTCACGGGCGTCGCATCCTGAAGGTGCGTGCGGCCGATCTTCACGATGTCCTTGAACTCCTCGGACTTCGCTTCGAGCGCCTTCAGCAGGTGCTTGAGGGCCGGAACCAGTCGGGCGTTGATCTCACGCGCTACGGCGATGTGCATAGCGGTCGGGAAGACGTCGTTGGACGACTGGCCCATGTTCACGTGGTCGTTGGGGTGAACCGGCTTCTTGCTGCCGCGCTCGCCGCCCAGGCGCTCGATGGCGAGGTTGGAGAGAACCTCGTTGATGTTCATGTTGGACTGGGTGCCCGAACCCGTCTGGTAGACCACCAACGGGAATTCTTCGTTGTGCTTGCCCTGCACCACATCGGCGGCGGCGGCGGAGATGGCCTCAGCCAGCTTCGCGTCCAGCTTGCCCAGATCCTTGTTCACGAGAGCCGCGGCCTGCTTCACGATGGCCAGCGCGTGGACGAGGGGGAGCGGCATCCGGTCAGTGCCAATGCGGAAATTCTGGAGGGAGCGCTGCGTCTGGGCGCCCCAGAGCTTCTCGGAGGCGACTTCGATGGGGCCGAAGGTATCTGTTTCGGTGCGGGTGGGCGACATCCTGACCTCTTTCGATGGAGTTGGGTGTTCTTATCTCAAATGATGGCGCTCGCAACAGCGAAGGCGCATGGAGGCTATGTAAAATCGGATGGGCGACCTTCTCGATGCTCCATTGTTTCGCCCCCCTGTTCCCAAGCCTTTGCAGGAGCCTCCCGGCCTTTTCGCCTTTTTCCTCGCGCTGCGCCGGAACCCCCTGACCACCTGGACGGAGCGCCATTTCAGCGAGTCCGTCATCGAGGGTGACGGGGTGCTCGGACGCATAATGGTCGTGAGCGATCCGACAGTGATCCGCCACGTGCTCCTCGACAATGCCACCAATTACCGGAAGGACGACCTCCAGCTCCGGGTTCTCGCCCCCGGCTTAGGCAGAGGCCTGCTGACGGCGGAAGGGGAGGAATGGCGTCTCCAGCGCCGCACCATCGCACCCCTGTTCACGCCCCGCACGGTCGCCGGCTTCTTTCCTGCCATGGTCGATGCGGCGGATCGCCTTGTCCGGCGCTGGCAGAGGCGGCCCGAGGGGCGCGAGGTCGATATCTCGCTGGAGATGACCCGCGTCACCCTGGACGTGCTGGAACAGACGATCTTCACGCAAGGCGTGGCCCGCGACCCTGACGCCATGGGCCGCGCCATCACCCGCTATTTCGAAGGCTTGGGCCGGGTCGATCCGGTCGATATCTTCGGGTTGCCCAACTGGATTCCCCGGATCGGACGCTGGCGGGCAAGGCCCGCCATCCGGTTCTTCGAGGATCTGGTGAGCGAGCTTATCCGCAACCGCAAGGACCTGCTGAGTCGGGGCGAGCCTGCCCCGCGCGATCTCCTGACGCTTCTGCTGGAGGCGTCCGATCCCGAGACAGGGAAGGGCCTGAGCGATCACGAAGTCGGCGCCAATATCGTGACCTTCATCGGAGCCGGCCACGAGACCACGGCCAATGCCCTATCCTGGTCGATCTATCTTCTGTCGCAGGACGAAAGGGCACGCGCCAGGATTGAGCGGGAAGTGGACGAGGTTCTGGGCGACAGGCCCATCGAGCCGCAACATCTGGACCGCCTCGTCTATACGAGGGCCGTTCTCGACGAGGCCATGCGGCTCTACCCACCAGCGCCATTCTTAAGCCGCGCGGCGATCAAGGACGACCGGATCGGCAAGCTCGACATCACGGCCGGGACCATGGTGACCATCGCTCCCTATGTGCTCCACCGCCACCATACCTTGTGGGACGAGCCGGACGCCTTCAGGCCCGAGCGCTTCCTGCCCGAGGAGAAAGCGCGGATCGACCGCTTCGCCTATCTACCTTTCGGAGCAGGCCCACGCGTCTGCATCGGCGCGAGCTTCGCGATTCAGGAGGCCGTGATTGTGCTCGCAAGCATCGTCCGCGCGGTCCGGCTCGATCTGAAGGAAGGACACGAGGTACGGCCCCTGCACAGGATCACCCTGCGGCCGGAGACGGGGATTCCGATGCGTGTAAGCAGTCGCAGGTAGGGCGGTAACGAGAAGCCTCAGTTCTTCTTGCGGAACGCGTCGAGGCTGACGACTTCGGCGCTGCCGGCCGTGCCGGATTCTTCCTCATCCTCAGGATCGGAATCGTCGGAGATTTCCATCTCGGGCTTTTCCGCTGCCGGGGCAGGGATCTTCTCGGGAGCGGGTTTCTTCTCGGCCGGCGCGGTCTTGCGCGGCTGCTTCAGTTCCACGGGCTCGGAGCTGCCGCGGAGCGGCTGCGGGGCCTGCGGAGCCTCGATCATATCGTCCTCTTCGTCGTCCTCCTGTCCGTCGAACTTGAGGCCGAACTGGACGGAAGGGTCGAAGAAGCCGGTGAGTGCATCGAACGGGATCAGCAGCCGCTCGGGCACGCCCGAGAACGAGAGGCCGACCTCGAAGGTGTGCTCGGTAACGTTCATATCCCAGAATTGGTGCTGGAGAACGATCGTCATCTCCTGAGGGTATTTCTCGCGCAGGCGGTTCGAGAGGCGAACGCCGGGAAAATCCGTCTGGAAGGAGATGTAGAAATGGTGCTCGCCGGGCAACCCGTCTTTGCAGTCGATCAATACCTTGCGCACGACGCCCTTGAGCGCCTCCTGCACCAGAAGATCGTAACGGATTAGGTCTTTACCGGCCATATGCGAGCCCTTGCAGAAACAAAAGTGGAGGCTTCTGTTGCCAGGTGCCTCCGGACCCCGCCTGACAGTGCTACCCGCCAGGACTTTGAGTCGGTGTTAGGGACCGCTTACGCAGCCACTGCAACCGGAGCATAGTTGTCGTTGGCAACTATAGAATGGCCCGATATCGGCGGAACCATGCCGAGCAAAAGCCTACCCTTTACACCCTCGTCGATCCTATTTCGCCCCCGCCGAAACCCAAGCTGGGCTTGGGCTTTGGTGGAGGCGCCGGGTACCGCCCCCGGGTCCGAAAGGTTTATTCCGATAGCCGTTTATCGCCATAGCCGGCCTTGCGACCAGCACCTTCAATATAAGCGGCACAGATCGAATTTGAAAGAGCGGGGATAACCTCGGCCAGGGTTAATTCCGACTCGGAGAGGGGGAACCACTGACCTATAATTAAACTAGGAGCACCCCATGCAAGCCTATCACGACCTTCTTCGCCGCATCATGGACGAGGGCGTCCGCAAGGACGACCGGACCGGAACCGGCACGATTTCCGTCTTCGGCCACCAGATGCGGTTCGACCTGAGCCAGGGCTTCCCGATGGTGACGACGAAGAAGCTGCATCTGCGCTCCATCATCCATGAGCTGCTCTGGTTCCTTAAGGGCGACACCAATATCCGCTACCTCAAGGAAAACGGCGTCACCATCTGGGACGAATGGGCCGACGAGAACGGCGATCTCGGGCCCGTCTACGGTAAACAGTGGCGCTCCTGGGCGAAGCCCGACGGCGGCACCGTGGACCAGATCAAATGGGTGCTCGACGAAATCCGCCGCAATCCCGATTCCCGCCGCCTCGTCGTCTCCGCCTGGAACCCGGCGGAACTGGACAAGATGGCGCTCGCGCCCTGCCATTGCCTGTTCCAGTTCTACGTCGCCGAGGGCAGGCTCTCCTGCCAGCTCTACCAGCGCTCGGCGGATGTGTTCTTAGGGGTCCCCTTCAACATCGCGTCCTACGCTCTTTTGACCCACATGATGGCACAGGCCACGGGGCTTCAGCCGGGCGATTTCGTGCATTCCTTCGGTGATGCGCATCTCTACCTGAACCATCTGGAGCAGACGCGCCTGCAGCTCTCGCGGGAGCCGCGCGCGCTGCCGAAGTTGCGGCTCAATCCCACTGTGCGGTCGCTGTTCGATTTCACCTACGACGACATCACCATCGAGGATTATGATCCGCACCCCGCTATCAAGGCCCCTGTCGCGGTGTAGCCTTCATGAACAGGCGTGAGGCTATCGAGAGCGCCGTCCGGATCCTCGCTCCGCGCATTCCGCGCCACGAGTTCGAGTCCGTCATCGATCACGCCCTGGGAAGCCGGGGGCTTCACATGGCCTCTCCCGAAGCCGCCTCATGGCTTTCGATCACGGCCTATATCCGGCACCGGCTGACCGATTACGACAGCCTGCTCGACGAGGGCTACGATGTGGACAGCGCCCGTTTCTTCGTTCTCGAAGACATGAATGCCATCCTTGAGGAATGGGGCTCGCCGCGTCGCATCGAGGCCGAGGAAGAGGCGGAGTGAACTCGACAGGCCCTCGCGGTTCGGTCACAAGCGATCCATGACACTCTCCATCCGCAAAGCCGAAGAGCGCGATGCCGCTCTGGTCCATTCCTTCATCCGCGAACTCGCCGAGTATGAGCGCCTAGCCCATGAGGTCGATGCCTCCGAGGCCGACATCGCCAAAGCTCTCTTTGGCCCGCAGCCCCGCGTCTTCGCCGATATTGCCGAATGGAACGGCGAGCCTGCGGGCTTTGCCCTATGGTTCTACAATTTTTCCACCTTCCGGGGCCGCCACGGCATCTATCTGGAAGACCTGTTCGTTCGCCCTGAATTTCGCTCGAAAGGGCTCGGCAAGGCGCTGCTGCAGTATTTGGCGAAGCGCTGCGTCGCAGAGGGGTTATCCCGTCTCGAATGGTGGGTGCTGGACTGGAACGAGCCGGCGTTGAAGTTCTATCGTTCCATCGGCGCCGTTCCGATGGACGAATGGACCGTCCAGCGTGTGACGGGTGAAGCCCTTAATAAACTCGCGGAGGCCCCATGACCCTTCCTCTCATCCTCGTCGTCGCCGTCGCAGAGAACGGCGTGATCGGACGGGACAATCAACTTCTCTGGCGGATCAGGACGGACCTGAAGCGCTTTCGCGAGCTGACCATGGCTAAGCCCATGATCATGGGGCGAAAGACCCATGAATCGATCGGCAAGCCCCTGCCGGGGCGCGAGACCATCGTGATCACGCGTGATACCTCCTATGCGGCGCCGGGCGTCCATGTTGTCCACAGCTGGGATGAGGCTGTGGCGAAGGGTGAGGAGTTGGCCGGCCCCATGAAGGCCGATGCGGTGGCCGTTGTGGGAGGAGCCGAGATTTACCGGATGGCGCTTCCGCATGTGCAGAAGATCTACCTAACGCAAGTTCATGCGGCGCCCGAAGGCGATGCAGTATTTCCCTCCGTCGACCGTTCACTTTTTCGAGAAAAGTCGCGAGTGGACCATGACAAGAGCGCGGATGACGAGCACGCATTTACCTTTATTGATCTCGAAAGGCGTTGATCGTCCGCTTAAGCTTGACGAAAGCTCTTCGAATCCCCAATTCGCAGGCTTGACAGGCGGAAGAGGCGCAACCCACAACCGTCTTGAATTCATATCGGCTTTTCTGGCCGGGCTTTCATAGTTAAGGAAAGGCGTCCTATGCCTTGGAGTAACCAAAGCGGCGGCGGTGGCCCCTGGGGGCAACGCGGCGGATCGGGTGGCGGCAAGAGTCCTTGGGGCTCGGGCGGCCCACAGGGCAATGGAACGCCCCCGGATCTGGAAGACATCCTGCGCCGCAGCCAGGATCGCCTGAAGGATTTCATCCCCGGCGGCTCCATGGGCGGCAAGGGCCTGATCATTCTCGTGCTCGGCGTCATCGCCGTGTGGCTTCTGACCGGCTTCTACACCGTGCGGCCCAACGAGGTCGGCATCAACATGGTATTCGGCAGGTATGCCAGCACCAGCGGCGAAGGCCTTCGCTACAACTATCCTTACCCGATCGGTCGGGTGCTCAAGCCCAACGTCACGGCGCAGCAGCGCGTCGAGGTCGGCTACCGTTCCACGGCGACCGGCCAGGGCCGGGCCCGCGACGTGATCGAGGAGAGCCTGATGCTCACCGCCGACGAGAACATCGTCGATATCGATTTCGATGCGGTGTGGCAGATCAATCCCGCGCGTCCGCAGGATTACGTCTTCAACCTTCAGAATCCCGACGGCACCATCAAGTCCGTGGCCGAGAGCGCCATGCGCGAGGTCGTCGGCCGCCGCAACATTCAGGCCATCCTGACCACCGAGCAGGCCAGCATCGCCCAGGAAGTGCGCCAGATCATGCAGGAAGCGCTCGATGGCTATGGCGCCGGCATCCTCATCAATGTGGTCCAGCTCCAGGCGGTTCAGCCGCCGTCCGAGGTCCGTCAGGCCTTCTTCGACGTGAACGCGGCCCAGCAGGACGCGGTGCGCGTGCAGAACGAGGCCGGCGCCTTCGCCAGCCGCGTCGTGCCCGAAGCCCGTGGTGAAGCGGCCCGTACCGTCCAGCAGGCGGAAGGATACCGTGAGCAGTCGGTGGCGGATGCCTCCGGTCAGGCCGCGCGTTTCAGCCAGGTTTACGAGGAATACCGCAAGGCGCCAGACATCAGCCGCGAGCGTATCTTCCTCGAGACCATGGAGCGCGTGTTCGGCGGGACCGACAAGATCATCGTGGACCAGAAGGGCCAGGGAGTGGTGCCTTTCCTGCCGCTCGGCCAGCCCAACCAGCCCAATCAGCCCCAGGCGAATACCAACACTCAGGGAGCCACGCGATGAACGGCACGACCCTTCGCACCGGCCTCCTGATCCTCGTGGGGCTCGTCGCCATCGTTCTCTATGCATCGATCTTCATCGTGCAGCAGACCCAGTATGCGCTGGTGCTGCGGTTCGGCGCGGTGCAATCGGCGATCTCCGAGCCCGGCCTGAAATTCAAGCTGCCGCTCGTCGACAACGTCACCTATTTCGAGAAGCGCGTGCTCGATCTCGATCTGCCGGTCCAGACGCTCCTGTCCGCTGACCGTCAGAACCTCGAGGTGGACGCCTTCACGCGCTACCGGATCATCGATCCGCTCCGGTTCTATCAAGCTGTTGGCAACGTTGCCTTGGCCAACCAGAGGCTCTCGAGCTTCACGAACTCGGCCATGCGTAACGTGCTCGCCAGCGCCTCGCGCGATGCCATCGTCCGCACCGAGCGTTCGGACCTGATGAACCGCATTCAAGAAGACGTGAACCGTCAGGCCCAGAGCCTCGGCATTGAAATGATCGACGTCCGCCTGACCCGCGTCGATCTGCCCAACGCCAACAGCCAGGCGGTCTACCAGCGCATGCGAAGCGAGCGTGAGCGCGAGGCGGCGGACCTTCGCGCGAACGGCAACCAGCAGGCGCAGACAATCCGCGCCCGCGCCGAGCGCGAAGCGACGATCATCCGCGCCGAGGCGAATCGCAAGGCCGAAGAGCTGCGCGGTCAGGGGGATGCCGATCGTAACCGCATCCTGGCGGAAGCTTTCGGGAAGGACCCCGAGTTCTTCGCCTTCTACCGCTCCATGCAGGCCTATGAAGCCGGCCTGAAGGGAACAGGAACCCGCCTGGTTAYCAGCCCGGATTCCGAATTCTTCCGCTACTTCAACGGGTCCTCAAGCACGCCCAATGGGGGAGCCCCATCAACCCCGGCCCCCCGGCCGGCTCCTGCACAGTAAGACCTGATGTTGGATTTGATCGCAGCCCTCGGCCTCGCTCTCGCGGTCGAGGGCATTTTGTTTGCAGCCTTCCCCGACGGGATGCGGCGCGCCATGTACGAGGCCGCCCATAGCCCGAGCGATCGCATGCGGGTTGTGGGCCTCATTTCCGCGCTGATCGGCGTGGGTATCATCTGGCTCGTGCGCTGGCTCAACTGATGCAAGGCCCCGCTTCCGCCGCATTCGGCGCTTGAATGGCGGACGAGAGCGACAATCTATATTCCATTCTCCAAGAGAGGATTTTCGATGAATCAAGCCACGAACGCGCTGGCGCTTTCCGGGACGGCACCGTCTCTGCGTCCCTTGCGCCGACTGGCCGCATCCTGTTTTGCGGTCATCACGATTGTCGCAACGGCGCTGCCGCTGCCCGCTTTTGCCCGTTCGGCTCCGGAATCCTTCGCCGATCTGGCGGATGAGGTAACCGGCGCCGTGGTCAACATTTCGGCATCGACCACCGTTGAGGCACGGAACCGGACCCTGCCTCAGCTTCCCCCAGGCACCCCCTTCGAGGACCTGTTCGAGGAGTTCTTCAACCGTCGCGGCCAAGGCGGAAACGGCGAGAATGCGCCCTCCCGTCCACGCAGTTCGAACTCACTCGGCTCAGGCTTCGTCATCGATCCGTCCGGTATCGTAGTCACCAACAATCACGTGATTGGTGACGCCAATGACATCAGCGTGATCTTCTCCGACGGCACCCGCCTCAAAGCCGAGATCGTCGGCAAGGATTCCAAGGTGGATCTGGCGGTTCTGCGGGTGAAGTCCGACAAGCCCCTCAAGGCGGTGAAGTTCGGCGACTCGGATGCCCTGCGCGCCGGTGACTGGGTCATGGCCATCGGCAACCCCTTCGGCCTCGGCGGCTCCGTCACGGCGGGCATCGTCTCGGCCCGTGGCCGCAACATCGAGTCCGGTCCCTACGACAACTACATCCAGACCGACGCCTCCATCAATAAAGGCAATTCCGGCGGCCCGCTGTTCAACATGAACGGCGAGGTGATCGGCATCAACACAGCCATCCTGTCGCCCACGGGCGGTTCGGTGGGCATCGGCTTCGCCGTCCCGGCCTCCACGGCCGTGCCGGTCATCGAGCAGCTCCGCGAGTTCGGCGAGACCCGTCGCGGCTGGCTCGGCGTCCGCATTCAGAACGTGGATGACGCCACCGCCGAGGCCCTGAGCCTCGGAACGGCCCGTGGCGCGCTCATCGCCGGTATCGACGATAAGGGTCCTGCCAAGCCTGCAGGCCTTGAGGTTGGCGACGTGATTGTCAAGTTCGACGGCAAGGATGTGAAGGACTCTCGCGACCTGCCACGCATCGTGGCGTCCTCGCCGGTCGGCAAGGCTGTCGATGTCGCGATCGTCCGTAAAGGCCAGTCCTTGACCAAGCAGGTCACCCTGGGCCGCCTCGAGGATGGCGAGAAGCAGGCCAGCCTGCAGCAACCTCCGGCGGAAGCTCCCACCGTGACCCGCCAAGCGCTCGGCCTCAACATGTCCGGAATGACGGACGAACTTCGCCGCCGCTACAGCCTCAAGGACGATCTAAAGGGCGTGGTGATTACCCGCGTCGATCCCAACTCCACGGCCTCCGACAAGCGGATCCAGGCCGGTGAGGTGATCGTCGAGGTCAATCAGGAACCGGTGACAAGCCCCGCCGATGTGACCAAGCGGATCGAGGACCTAAAGTCGCAAGGCCGCAAGTCCGCCCTGTTGCTGGTCTCCAACCCGCAGGGTGAAGTGCGCTTCGTTGCCCTGACGATCGAGTAAGGGCTTTTCTACAGCCAATCAGGAGAGGCGGCTTTCGGGCCGCCTTTTTTGTTGGCGTGGCATCGTTCTAAATAAAGAACGTTTTGGTTGACATAAAGGTATCTGTTCGGCATTGGGATGATCATTGCCTGAGCGGGGCTTGAGCCAAGGCCTCGCGCATTCTCGCGGATCATCATGTCGCAGCTTGTCTTTCCCGTTCCGGACGCCCTGAAATCCTCAGCTCGTGTGAATGCCGAGACCTATGAGCAGCTGTACCGGCATTCCATCGATGACCCGGAGGGCTTCTGGCGCGAACAGGCCTCAATCCTGGACTGGGCGCAGCCGTTCACGACGGTGAAGAACACGCGTTACTCGCCCGACGATGTCACCATCGAGTGGTTCGCGGACGGCAAGCTGAACGCTTCCTACAACTGTCTCGACCGTCACGCAGCCGAGCGCGGCAATGATGCGGCGATCCTGTGGGAGGGGGATACTCCCGGAGATCGCAAGCGCATCACCTGGAAAGAGCTTCACGCCGAGGTGTCGAGGCTTGCCAATGCGCTCAAGAAACTCGGCGTGAAGAAGGGCGACTTCGTCAGCGTTTATCTGCCGGTCATTCATGAATCCATTGCCGCGATGCTCGCCTGCGCGCGCATCGGCGCGGTGCACTCAGTGGTGTTCAGCGGCTTCTCGTCGGAAGCGCTTGCCGGACGCATCGAGGATTGCCGCTCGCGGGTTCTCATCACCGCCGATGAGGGATTGCGCGCTGGCAAGCATGTGCCGCTCAAAAAGAACGCGGATGCCGCGCTCGAGAGCCTGCCCTTTATCGAGCATGTGCTCGTCGTGCGTCGCACCGGCGCCGACGTTCCGATGACGGAAGGACGAGATCGCTGGTATCACGAAGCCCTGGCCGAGGTTGATGCTGATTGCGAGCCCGTCGCGGTCGGTGCGGAAGATCCGCTCTTCGTGCTCTACACCTCCGGCTCCACCGGCAAGCCGAAGGGCATGCTCCACACCACGGGCGGCTATCTTGTGCATGCGGCGGCGAGCTTTCGCGCGATGTTCGATTACCGCCCGGGCGACATCCATTTCTGCACGGCGGATGTGGGTTGGGTCACAGCCCACACCTACCTGATCTACGGCCCGCTCGCGAACGGCGCGACCATCGTGCTGTTCGAAGGCGTGCCCACATGGCCCGACGTGTCGCGCTGGTGGCAGATCATTGAGCATTACAAGGTCAACATCTTCTACACCGCACCCACCGCCATCCGCTCGCTGATGCGCGATGGCGAAGCGCCCGTGCGCAAGCACGACCTGTCGAGCCTGCGCGTCCTGGGCTCAGTAGGCGAGCCGATCAATCCGGAAGCCTGGCTCTGGTATCATGATGTCGTCGGCGGCGGACGCTGCCCCATCGTCGATACCTATTGGCAGACGGAAACCGGCGCCGTGCTTCTGTGCCCGCTGCCCGGCGCGGTGAATCTCAAGCCCGGCTCCGCAACGAAGCCCTTCTTCGGCGTGCGTCCGGCATTGCTCGAAAGCGACGGCACGGTGGTGGAAGGCGAGGGCAAGGGCAATCTGTGCTTTGCCGATTCATGGCCCGGTCAGGCGCGCACCATTCTGGGAGATCGTGAGCGCTTCCTCAAAACCTATTTCAGCACGTTCCCCGGCTACTACTTCACCGGCGACGGCGCACGCCGCGACGAGGATGGCTATTACTGGATCACGGGCCGTCTCGATGACGTCATCAACGTTTCTGGTCACCGTCTCGGCACGGTGGAAGTCGAGGCGGCAATCGCCTCGCATTCATCCGTCGCAGAAGCTGCGGTCGTAGGCTTTCCGCACGAGATCAAGGGACAGGGCATCTTCGCTTTCGTGACACTGAAGGAAGGCGTCGCCGAAACGGAGGAACTGCGTCGCGCGCTCATCCAGGTCGTGCGCACCCGCATCGGCCCCATCGCCACGCCCGACCGCATCGAATGGGCGCCGCAACTGCCGAAGAACCGCTCAGGAAAAATCCTGCGCCGCATCCTCACCCGCATCGCCGCCGGCGACTACGAGAACCACGGCGACACATCCACCGTCGCCGACCCGGCGGTGGTGGCGGAGATCGTCAGGCGCATTCAGGCCGAAGCTAGGACCTGACGATCTCGTCGTCCCGATACCCCTGGGCGTAAAGCAGCGTGAACAGGTCGGTGTGCTCGATCTTGGCATGGGCCGCCGCTGCAACCGCAGGCTTGGCGCGGTAGGCGACGCCGAGGCCTGCTTCGCCGAGCATGGCGAGATCGTTGGCGCCATCGCCCACGGCCATGGTGTCGTGCGCGGCGAGGCCGAGCTTCTCGCGCAGCTCGATCAAGGTAGCGCGCTTCGCTTCGCGGCCGAGAATTGGCTCCTCGACGAGGCCTGAGAATTTTTCACCCTCGATGAGCAGGCGGTTGGCGCGGTTTTCGTTGAAGCCGATCATGGTGCCAATGGGGCCGGTGAACAGTGTGAAGCCGCCGGAGACAAGGCATGCATAGCCGCCATTGGCACGGATGGTCTGCACCAGCTCCCGGCCGCCCTCGGTGAGCGTGATGCGCTTAGCGATGATCTCATCCACCACATTGACCGGCAGGTTCTTCAACAGAGCAACGCGCTCGCGAAGCGCCGGCTCGAAGGCGATCTCGCCGCGCATGGCGCGCTCGGTGATCTCCGCCACATCGGCCTTCAGACCTACGTAATCGGCGAGCTCGTCGATGCATTCCTGCCCGATCATGGTGGAATCCATGTCCGCCAGGAACAGGCGCTTGCGCCGATGGGCCAGGGATTGCACCACGATATCGACTTGTTGATCTCCCAGGGGCGCTTCAAGCAGGTTGTAGACACCCTTGATGGAGCCCGGATCGGGGAAGATCAGGTCCTCTGCGATTCCGCTTGCCAGGACGGAGCGTTTTGTCTCTGGTCCCAGCAGCGTTGCGGCAAGATCCACCCTTGCCGAGTCGAGCCCGATATCCGGGTTCGCAACGAGGGTCGCAACGAGAAGATTGGGGGAGGACGCCATGGGGAGACCGGCCTGTGAATGAGGTTGAGATCGGTGCGGTTCTCATTGCAGGACCGACCGCTTCAGGCAAGTCCGCATTGGGCATCAAACTGGCGCAGGCCTTGAACGGCGTGGTGATCAATGCCGATTCCATGCAGGTCTACCGGGACCTTCGCGTCATCACCGCCCGCCCCACGCCCGATGAGGAAACTCAGGCTCCCCATCGGCTCTATGGCCATGTGGACGCCGCCGTGAACTTCTCCGTCGGGCGCTACATGGCCGATGCCGTTGCCCTCCTGAACGAGATCCAGGGGCACAAGCTGCCAATTTTCGTCGGCGGGACGGGCCTCTATTTCAAGGCGCTGACCGAAGGGCTCTCCGATATGCCCGCCGTACCGGATGAGGTGCGTGATCAGGTTCGCCGCGAGAGCGAGGGGCTGGAAACGCCCGAGCTTCACCGGATGCTGGAGGAGCGCGACCCGGAAACCGCCCGGACGCTTCGTCCCTCCGACCGCCTACGCATCCAGCGCGCCCTGGAGATCTTCGCCGCGACCGGGCAGCCCCTGGTTTCCTTCCACGGAAGCCGCCAGCCGGGGCCTTTGAACGACAAGCGATTGATCAAACTCTTCCTCGCTCCCGAGCGCGATGAGCTGCGCCGCCGCATCGACAATCGCTTTCTTGCCATGATGGAGCAGGGCGCCCTAGACGAGGTGCGTAGCCTCGGCGAGCGCCATCTTGACCCGATGCTGCCTGCCATGCGGGCGCACGGCGTGCCCGGCCTGCTCGCTCATTTGAGGGACGAGATTTCGCTGGATGAAGCGATTGCCAAGGGGCAGGGCGACACGCGCCGTTATGCCAAGCGCCAGTTCACTTGGTTCCGCCACCAGTTGCCGGATTGGGAATGGGTGGAACCGGAACGGGGTTTCGAGGCTGCGATGGCTGGGCTTAATGCCCTGGGGCGCCCGTGAACATCTGGTAGAAAGTGATGAAGATCTCGAACACGATTAGCAACACGATGATCAGTTCGAGGCGAAGCGAACGCTCCGTATCGATGATGTCGGTGAGCGCCTGGGCCGTGTCGCCCAGCACCTCGAGCTTGCGGTGAAGGGCGGCGGCGCGCTCCTTCAATTCGTATTCGTCCTCGAGGCGCGCATAGAGGCGCTCGAGATCGTGGCGATCCCACAGCACGTCGGGCTTTTCCTCCACGGCGACGCCGCCGGACATGCGCTGGCGCACGAGCAGGGCTTGGCCGACCTGCTTGAGGATCTTGCGCCGGTCGCGCGGACGGCGGCCTCTTTCGGCTAGGTGCTGGACGGAGGGTTCCACTAGCTCGAAGGCAGCGGTCGCCTCGCGCTCGTCGCGGGCCAGCGTCGCGCTTTTCGAGAGGGCGTCGGCAATCACGATCAGTCGCTCGGTTGAGAGCATTTTCACGTAAATCGGCCCGCCCGGCGGGATCTGATCGTCCCTCTCGGGCGAGATCTCGATGATCGCGGTCTCTTCCTCGTGCCGCGCGAATTCGCCCTTGATGCGCTGGCGCAGGCCTCGGATGACCTCATCCTCTTCGAGCGGCGTCAGGCCGACCAGAACCGCCACGCCATAGCGGAACAGGGCCACGAACCCGTCCTGGCCCGCCCGGAAGGCGAGGGGAGTGGTGGACAGAACGTCGCTGCGCTCCAGACCGGCCAGTTCGAGGCGGTCGCCCAGAAGAAGGGCGCGGGCGGTCAAGCGCTGGTTTTGCATCGGAGTGCCGGTCGAGGAGAGCGTATCGGTCATGGCCATGCGACTAAAATAGGGTGCGCACCTTAGAAGCTAAGCTGCATTCTGCCAACTAGACCCCGCTTGACCGAATGAAATGGATCATATAGCGTCTGCGCAACTTTTGAACCGAGAACCGCCAAAATGCGCAAGCTTATTCTCGTAGTACGAACGCCATCGACGGAGCGGGATTGATCCCCGCAGGTCCGGCGATGGCGCACAGGCCCCCTCAGGGGCCTTTTTTATTGCCCAAATTACCAGAACAACGCAGACAAAAGCACTTAAAGACCCGACGGAGCGAAGACCATGAGCGAGACGATGACCGGCGCCGAAATGGTGATCCAAGCCCTGCATGACCAGGGAGTCGAGCATATCTTTGGTTATCCCGGCGGCGCGGTGCTTCCGATCTACGATGCGCTCTTCCACCAGGAGAAAGTGCGCCACGTCCTCGTTCGCCATGAGCAGGGCGCGGTTCACGCGGCGGAAGGCTATGCCCGCTCCTCCGGCAAGCCCGGCGTGGTGCTGGTGACCTCGGGTCCGGGTGCGACGAACGCGATAACGGGTCTGGCCGATGCCATGATGGACTCGATCCCGCTGGTCTGCATCACCGGTCAGGTGCCGACCCATCTCATCGGCTCGGACGCGTTCCAGGAGTGCGACACGGTCGGCATCACGCGCCACTGCACGAAGCATAACTATCTGGTCAAATCCATCGAGGACCTGCCGCGCGTGCTGCACGAGGCCTTCTATGTGGCGCAGAATGGACGTCCAGGCCCAGTGGTCGTGGATCTTCCAAAGGATATCCAGTTCAAGACCGGAACTTACGCGCGCCCGCTCAGCAACCAGCACAAGACGTATCGCCCGACCGTGAAAGGCGACATGGATCACATCCGCGCCGCCATCGAGCTGATGGCTAATGCCAAGCGTCCCGTGTTCTACACGGGCGGCGGCGTCGTCAATTCCGGCCCCAATGCCGCGGCGCTGCTGCGCGAATTGGTGCAGCTCACGAACTTCCCGATCACCTCCACCCTGATGGGCCTCGGTGCTTATCCGGCCTCGGGCAAGCATTGGCTCGGCATGCTGGGCATGCACGGCACCTACGAGGCCAATCTCGCGATGCATGAATGCGACGTGATGATCAATATCGGTGCGCGTTTCGACGACCGCATCACGGGACGTCTCGATGCCTTCTCGCCGTATTCCAAGCGCATCCACGTGGATATCGATCCGTCCTCCATCAACAAGACCGTGAAGGTGGACATTCCGATCGTCGGCGATTGCGCGCATGTGCTGGAGGACATGGTGCGCCTGTGGCGTCAGGGCGCGAAGCAGGCGGACAAGGTCGAGCTGAAGGAGTGGTGGGACAAGATCGAGGGTTGGCGTTCGCGCAACTGCCTCGCATTCCGCAACTCGACAGAGACCATCAAGCCGCAGCACGCGATCCAGCGCCTCTACGAACTCACCAAGGATCGCGAGACCTATATCACGACCGAAGTCGGCCAGCACCAGATGTGGGCGGCCCAGTATTACAGGTTCGATGAGCCGAACCGCTGGATGACTTCCGGCGGCCACGGCACCATGGGCTACGGCCTGCCGGCCGCCGTGGGTGCGCAGCTCGCGCATCCCGACGCGCTGGTGATCGACATCGCCGGCGAAGCCTCGATCCAGATGATGCTGCAGGAAATGTCGACGGCCCTGCAATACGGACTGCCGATCAAGGTATTCATCCTCAACAACGAATACATGGGCATGGTACGCCAGTGGCAGGAGCTTCTGCATGGCGGGCGCTATTCGCAAAGCTACTCGGAATCGCTGCCCGATTTCGTGAAGCTCGCGGAGGCTTACGGTGGTGTCGGCATCCGCTGTGATAATCCCGGTGACCTCGACGCGAAGATCCTTGAGATGATCAACGTGAACCGTCCGGTGATCTTCGACTGCCTCGTCGACAAGACCGAGAACTGCTTCCCGATGATCCCGTCGGGCAAGGCGCATAACGAGATGTTGCTCAATGACTATCTCGGCGAGACCGGAGCCGATATCGGCTCCGTGATCGACGAGAAGGGCAAGATGCTGGTTTAAAAAGGAGAACCCCTCTCCCGAGTGGGWGAGGGGCCGGGGTGAGGGAATGCCGCTTCATGATTAAAGAGCCGCGCCAATTCGCACGCAGCCTTCGCAAGACGTCCACGTCTGCGGAAGACGTGCTGTGGCAGGCTCTTCGTGGACGGCGCTTCCAAGGCCTCAAGTTCAAACGCCAAGTGCCGCTGCTGAATTATACTGTCGATTTTCTCTGCGTGGAACGGAAACTGATCGTCGAGGTCGATGGAAAGCAGCACGATTGGTACGCAGAATATGATGCTCGCCGAACGGAAGAGATCGAGAGCCATGGCTTTGCGATCATTCGAGTCATGAATGGTGATGTGATGAACGATTTGGATTCTGTTCTGATCAGGATTGCAGAGGCCGTTGTGCCTCCTGCACCTGCATTCCCTCACCCCTGGCCCCTCTCCCATATGAGAGAGGGGGAAAGCGCCTAGCTATGTTAACCCTCGTCATCGCCAACAAGTGCTACTCGTCCTGGTCGCTGCGCCCCTGGCTGCTGCTGAAGCAGCTCGGTGTCGCTTTCGATGAGATCACGATTCCACTCGATCTTCCCGACACCAGGGAGAAGGTGCTGAAACACTCGCCCGCCGGCAAGGTGCCGATCCTCATCGACGGCGACGTGACGGTGTGGGAAAGCATCGCGATCATGGAATATGTGGGCGATGGCTTAAGCAAGAATGTCTGGCCGCAGGATCCCAAGGCGCGGGCCATGGCGCGTTCGGTCGCGGCGGAGATGCATTCGAGCTTTCAAGGATTGCGCAGTGCCTGCCCGATGAATCTCGGCAAGAAGTATACGCGCAAGGATCGTGGCGAGGCTGTCGCGCGCGACGTGGCGCGCTTCTCCGAAATCGTGCGTCAGGCGCGTGAGCGCTTCGGCGCAGGCGGTCCCTTCCTGTTCGGCCGCTTCTCGGCGGCGGATGCCATGTTCGCTCCGCTCGTAACGCGGCTCGATACCTATTCCATCGAACTCGATGCAACCACGCAAGCCTACGTGGACACGATCCTCACGCTTCCGGCCTTCTGGGAATGGCGTGCCGCAGCACTTGAGGAAAGCTGGATCGTCGCTGCCGACGAGGTCGATGAGGACGCAATCGAAAACTATCGCAAGGCTCCTTGAGGCCAAGGATCATCCGGGAACAACACCATGCTGCAGATGAAAACCCATTACCCCGATGCCACCCGCGTCGAGCCCGTCAACCGGCACACCCTTGCCATCATCGTCGATAATGAACCCGGCGTGCTCGCCCGCATCGCGGGCCTGTTCTCTGGTCGCGGCTACAACATCGAAAGCCTCACCGTCACAGAGACGGAGCATGAGGCGCATATTTCCCGCATTACCGTCGTGACCACGGGAACGGACAGCATCATCCAGCAGATCAAGAGCCAGCTGGAACGCCTCGTGCCCGTGCACCGCGTCGTGGATCTTACGCTCACCGGCGAAGCGGTGGAGCGCGAGTTGTGCCTCGTGAAAGTGGTCGGCAAGGCCGATCATCGCGTCGAAGCGATGCGCCTCGCCTCCGCTTTCGGCGCGCGCACGCTGGATGCGACGCTCACCTCGTTCGTCTACGAACTCACCGGCACGACGGATGAGGTCGAGCGCTTCATCAAGTTGATGACGGCGGTCGGCCTCGTCGAGGTTTCGCGCACCGGTGTCGCTGCCATGGCGCGTGGCGCCGAGGGAGTGTGATCAGCCCCTAAAGTCGTTCTCTTTGAGGAAAGCTTCCTCCTCCGGCGTCGTCTCTCTCTTGAGAATGGCATTGCGGTGAGGGAAACGGCCGAAACGGGCGACGATCTCATGATGGTGGCGCGCCCACTTGGCGGAATCCTCGTTGAGAGTTTCGTTGAGAGTCACCGAGCGTTCCTGATGCCGCAAGGACTCGGAATGCATGAAGGGCAGGTAGAAGAAACGGCGGAACTCCGGTTCCACCTTGTGGTCGAACCCTCTCTCGATGGCGCGGTCCGCGACCATCAGGGCGACGGGATCGGTCTTGTAGGTCTCGCGCTGTCCCCGGAACATGTTTCGCGGGAGCTGGTCGAGAAGAAGAATAACGGCGAGCGCGCCTTCCGGGGTGAGTTCCCATTCGTTGAGATCGCCCCTCGCGGCGGCCTCGTAGGTCGGCAGGAAACGGTCCCGGCAGGTTTGGTCGAAGGTTTCATCCTTCGAGAACCACTTCTCGGGTCCAGCATCCCGCCAGAAGGCAAGGACTTCATCGGCAGTGGCGAGGCGTTCCATACGGCTTGTCTCTCGGGAAGGGATTGTTTGAAGCCAATCTAGGGCTGTGGAGAGCGATTTGCACTCTCTAGGCTCGGAGTGTTTGGAGGAGGGGAGAACAAAGCCATTTCGGCGTAGTTCGTACTTTTCCTACAAACAACGACTTGTCAGCGCAGTTTTGTTCGCTAAAAGCGGCGCTAGGCAAAATGAATGTTGCGAAAAGGCCCCAAGCTGTACCGCAACGCCAACGAAGACGGGGCGGGAGCCCTCAGACATAAGGGACTAGAGCATCATGCGCGTATATTACGATCGCGACGCCGATATCAATCTGATCAAGGGCAAGAAGGTCGCCATCGTCGGCTATGGCAGCCAGGGCCATGCCCATACGCTGAACCTTAACGATTCCGGCGTGAAGGACATTGTCGTGGCCCTGCGCAAGGGCTCGCCCTCCGCAGCCAAGGCCGAGAAGGCCGGCATCAAGGTCATGGAAGTGGCCGAGGCCGCCAAGTGGGCCGACGTGGTCATGATGCTGACCCCGGACGAGCTGCAGGCCGACATCTACCGCACCGATCTTCATGATAACATGAAGCAGGGCGCGGCACTGCTCTTCGCCCACGGCCTCAACGTGCATTTCAATCTCATCGAGCCCCGCAAGGATCTCGACGTGCTCATGGTTGCCCCCAAGGGTCCCGGCCACACGGTGCGCTCCGAGTACCAGCGCGGCGGCGGCGTGCCGACCTTGATCGCGATCCACCAGGACGCCACGGGCAACGCCCATGACATCGCGCTGTCCTACGCCTCCGCCAACGGCGGCGGCCGCGCCGGCATCATCGAGACCACCTTCAAGGAAGAGTGCGAGACCGATCTCTTCGGCGAGCAGGTCGTGCTCTGCGGCGGTCTGGTCGAGCTCATCAAGGCCGGCTTCGAGACCCTGACCGAAGCAGGCTACGCTCCCGAGATGGCCTATTTCGAGTGCCTGCACGAAGTGAAGCTCATCGTCGACCTCATCTACGAGGGCGGCATCGCCAACATGAACTACTCGATCTCGAACACCGCCGAGTTCGGCGAGTACGTCACCGGCCCGCGCATCATCACGCCCGAGACCAAGGCCGAGATGAAGCGCGTTCTGGAAGACATCCAGTCCGGCAAGTTCACCCGCGACTGGATGCTCGAGAATAAGGTCAATCAGACCTCCTTCAAGGCAACCCGCGCCCGCAACGCCGCGCACCCCATCGAGGATGTCGGCGCCCGCCTTCGCGACATGATGCCGTGGATCAAGGAAAAGGCGCTGGTCGACAAGAGCCGGAACTGAGCCTGACAGCAGACAGCTAAAAGGGGCGGATCATTCCGCCCCTTTTTTGTTGTGGTTCGACTAGCGAAGTAGCCTTCAGGATGTGTAGTTCAGCAGGGCAGTTAAGGCGATCAGGAAGCACAGGGAGTGGCCCAGCCTGGGCTTGCGGCGATTCCAGAAGTGGAAAAGGCCGATGCAAGCCGTAAGCACGACCAGTAACACCCAGATCCCCTTGGCGACATGGTTGAGGCCCATCGCACCATTGAGCCTGGCGCCCGATGTCAGGCTTTCGAGGATCCAAAGGCCCGCGAAGAGAATGGCCGCGGCCGTCCAGCCATAGTGGCGCCAGGTTTCGGGCAAGCCGGCCATGGTGGGGTCCCTTGGGACCTGCTCGTCGAGGGAATCGTCCGTGTCGAAATAGGCGTAAGACCGCCGGGAATTCTGCGGCATAATTCGCATCCGTAATGTTATATCTTGACCATAACATTACGGATGCTGGTTGCCACCTATGGAAACGGGGAGGAAGGGTGGCCGAGACGTAGGATTATTGCTGATTATCCTTCGTATTTTGGGCCTTGTTGTTGTCCTGCTTGCCCGGATTTACGCGGTTCTTCATCGTGCCGCCCGAGCCTCGGACATGATCGTCGGGATGCTTCTTGCTTTCACCGGAATTGTCGCCGTTCATCTTGCCTTTGCCCATGGGGGATCTCCTTCGTTGATGGGAGTCAATGACCCCTCGCGGAAGCGGTTCCGATCAAATTACCAGATCAGGTAATGCGCCAGCCCCGCACCGGGGGCGAGCAGGGCGAAGGCCCAGACCGAGGCCGAGGCCATGTTGGCGGCCTGGAAGACGATGCGCGGCATTACGAAGATGCCGGCGATCAGCGGAAGT